>DFWB01000043.1 GCA_002380675.1 Akkermansiaceae bacterium UBA4145 | reverse complement strand
AGCAGGGGTTGGATTTCTCGTGGGCCTGATTGTGAGAAGGTAATCCCCACTCGGCCTCTTCCTATCCTGTTCACCCTCTTACCCTGCAAGCTTACGAAAATTCATGCCTGACGGGTTTGATGGCTCCGACTCTTCTTCCGATTCCTTTCCGAAGGGATCAGGAAATCCATCCGATAAGTATCGGTTTCGTGAAGGGCTGGTCGAGCATCTCAAGGCGCGCGGTCAACTCCTGCTCATCGAGGCGCAAGAAGCACGTGATTCACTGGGAAGGCGGAGCTCTTTGGCCTTCACTGCGGGCACCATTCTGGCAATCGGCTATGGCCTTATCCTGATCTCTGGCATTTCTCTCCTTGGCCGGTGGTTAGAAACCCTCTCCCCAGGCCTTTCCGGCATGGGTTGGCAGATATGTGCTTTAGCTGGAGGTCTCGTTCATTTCGGCTTGGCGCTTATACTCTTTCGCAAATTGAAACAGCAAGGTGCCCTCAACCTATTCGAATTTACGCGCGCAGAATTCAACAAAGACGGAGAATGGCTCAATCAAGTCAAAAAAACCTCGAGCTCAAACGAGAAATCATCCTGAAACTGGACTCATCCCGCAAAAAAATAGCGGATGAATCGATGGGACTGAATCAACGAATGAGACCCGCCAATCTGGTCTCATCGTATCTCAGGAGCCACCCCCTTTTTTCCTTTGGGGCCACTTCAATTGGGGTAGCGGCCCTGACCTACCTACTTTTCCCCAGACCTAGAACCCCGGCGGCCCAGACCCCACAATCACTGAGTCAGAGTCTTTTAGGCTGGATTCCCTCCTTCCTGAAAGGCTCAATCCGGAGCTGGATTTTCAGACAAGCCCGGGACTACCTCTTGACGAAACGCCCGTAAACGGATTCCTTGCTTGGCCCTCGCCACTTTCTATGGTTTCCACAACGCCATCACCGCGCTGTAAGGCGCGCCGCATCTGACCCTATGGCCGAACATAAAGTCCTTGCTCATGTCGATGAATACCTTGCCATCGGCATCCAGTACGATTGCTCAGACATCCACCTTGCCTCGAGGTATCCTCCTGCGTGGCGTCGCTACGGCAGCCTTGCTCCGATCTGGGATGACCACCCTCCACTCAGCTCCGATGACACCGAGAGGCTGGCACGCTCATTCCTTACGGAGAGAGAATGGGATCGTCTTCAGAAAGTAGGCGACGTAGACTTCGCTTATCAGAACGAGCAGGGGCGCTTCCGAGCCTCCGTCGTAAAGCAGCGGTTAGGACTTGATATCGTTTTCCGAATTATCAGCACTGAATTACGGACTTTGGAAACTCTCGGGTTACCAGTGGACCACCTCGTTCCGCTCACGCGCTATCACAACGGACTGCTACTTGTGACCGGATCAGTCGGATCGGGTAAATCGACCACTCTAGCTGCTCTTGTGGATTTCATCAATAAGGACCGCGAAGATCACATCCTTACACTGGAGGATCCGATCGAGTATGTCTTCGACTCGGAAAGGTGCCATGTAAATCAGCGCGAAGTGCACTCTCACACTGAATCTTTTCCGAAGGCACTTCGGGGAGCACTGCGGGAAGACCCTGATGTCATCATGGTTGGAGAAATGAGAAATCTGGAGACCATTTCCCTCGCACTCACCGCTGCAGAAACAGGGCACCTGGTTCTTGCAACTCTGCACACCGGCAACGCACCCAGAACTCTCGACCGTATTCTTGATGTCTTCCCCGTAGATCAGCGAGGGCAGATCAGGGTCATGGTCTCTGAATCCCTTCGCGGGATCATCTCTCAGCAGCTGGTTCCCAACATCGACGGAGACGGCCGCGCTCTGGCCCTCGAACTTCTGGTGAACACTCCCGCCGTCGCGGCAACTGTCCGGGACGGCAAGACCTTCATGCTTCCCGGAATCATGCAGACGGGCAAAAACGTCGGCATGATCACGATGGATGAATCCCTCCGAAACCTCTATGTGCAAGGAACGATTTCTCAAGAAGAGGCTCTCTTCCGCTGCGAGGACAAGGTTCAAATGAAAGCCTTTTTCCAGTCCTGACCTACTCTCCCCATGGCGAGAATTGACATATATTTTCAGTATCTCATTGAATCGGGCGGGTCAGACCTGCACTTGTCCGAGGGCGGCCCTCCCAAGGTTCGCATTCACGGAGCAATAACACCTATTCCTGATCAGCCCGCTCTTGCAGGGGAAGACTTCAAGGATTTGCTCTCCGAAATCTGCGATAAGGAAGCGTTCGAGAACTACCTCGAAACTGGCGACCTCGACTTCGCCTACGAGATGAATGAGGATTCGCGGTTTCGGTGCAATTACCTGAAGCAGAAAAATGGGCTCGCGGCTGTGTTCCGACTCATCCCTACTGAAATCGCATCTCTCGAAGACCTGAACATCCCAACGGTCGTGAAGGAGTTTGGCCATATGCGTTCTGGTCTTGTTCTGGTGACTGGGCCAACCGGGTCTGGTAAGTCTACCACGCTGGCGGCCCTGCTCGATTACATCAATTCGAACTTCTCGAGACACATCATTACCGTAGAGGAACCAATTGAGTTCGTGCACCGGAACAAACGCAGTATCATCACACAGCGAGAGGTTCCTATTCAAACACCCTCTTTCGCTGATGGCCTGCGCGCCGCACTCCGGGAAGATGCGGACATTGTTCTGGTCGGGGAAATGCGAGACCTTGAAACCATCTCTCTTGCTCTTACTGCAGCAGAAACAGGGCTTCTGGTATTCGGAACTCTGCACACCAACAACGCACGAAAGACGGTGGACCGACTGGTGGACGTCTTTCCTGCAGACCAGCAATCGCAGGTCCGCACCATGCTGGCAGCATCTCTTCGTGGGGTTGTCGCTCAGTTGCTCATGAAGCGCAGCGACCAGCCAGGACGGTGTGCGGTGAATGAGATCATGTTCGCCACACCAGCCGTTTCGGCGATCATCCGGGAAGGGCAGACTCAGAAGCTTTATGATGTGATTATCGGAGGTAAAGCCGATGGAATGCAGTTCATGGATGAGTCCATCTGGGACAAACTCCGGGCGGGCAATGTCACCTCGCAGGAAGCCTACATGAAGGCCATCGACAAAACGCGCTTCAAGAAGTTCCTTCCGGAGGAGCATGCCGCTCTTGGGGAGGCTTCCGGGGAAAACCCGATGGAACACTAGGGCTCGAAAGTAGATTCTGAGTGCGTTGCGAGAACTGTTCGTCGCGCCCCACTGAGACTTACTCACATTGATTCACATCTCGGCAGAGAGTCGTGCTCGAGAAATCGGGGCCTTGGCCCATAGGGTCTTGCTATTTATCGTCGGCGATTGAATGTCTTGAGCGCAATTTTACTCTTTCACCTGAGCCCCTGGAATGTCCGCAAGCCAAGACCTTCTCTCCTTCAATTGCCCGAATTGCGCGGTGCAGTTGCGTGTGCCGGCGAGCATGGCGGGTATCGAGGGCCCCTGCCCCTCTTGCGCGGCAATCATTCAGGCTCCCAGTGCCGCTCATCACAGCCCCAGCTCCGCCGGCCCTGACTCACCAACTCCATCGGCCCAGCTCTCTCGCGCAAACACCGCCTCTAACTACGTGGATCCCTCCAGATCTCACACTGAGTCTGAGAAGCAGGGGCCTCCTCGCGATGAAATCCCTTCACCCCCCCCGGGGGACGAATCCTCTCCAAGAGAGCAGATCCCATCCTGCACATCCGATCAATCTTCATCTTCTCCGCCCCCCCCTCAGAGTTCATCCCATCCAACCGCTCCATCAGATCCACGAAGTCGGCGAGCGGCTCCTGCGACTCAAGTTCACGCCACAGCCGGAAAGGAGCCTTCTTCGGAGAATGCGACCCACTCGGAAGATCGTCCCGAGCAGAAGTCCCCGCTCAAGCCTTCCTCAGTCTCAACTAATCCTGAAGACACCAAGGTTTCCGCTAACTCCGCGAAGAACAATCCTTCCACGAATAAAGATCCAGAACTTGATCCGCTCCTGGCGCTCAAGCCAACTGCCGTCAAGGATCTGAGGCGCAAAGAAAGGGACCGTCTGCCCACCAGCAGCAGCCTTCCTAGCGAGCGAAAATCGAGAACACATAAGCAACCGGATCTTCCAGCTCCTTCAAAAAAGCTGCCTCCTCCTGAAGAAGACCTTCCGGACTTGGATTCTTCCGAGTCCATGGCGCCCGCAGATCCTCCGTCCGTCGAATGCTCTTCCGTAACCGAAAGACCAGACGAACCAACATCCCGGAAGTCGCGACCGTTTCGGTCTGATCGAGAATCTGAAGAAACCGTAAAGCTCAATGTCAACGCCTCCACCGTTGGAGCCTTGGTGAGCCACGAGCACGCTGGCCGTCTTGAAAATAGCAGGCGCTCTCATCCCACCTGGCCGGGAATTTCGGTTCTTTTGCTCTTCCTGACACTTTCAGCGGTAATGATCTATCTCGTGCTAGATCTCACCGACATGCTGCCGCACAGCAAACGACAAGGTCAGCTTCAAGATCCGGGAGCCGGCGAAGTCTCAAAGTCTCCGCCAGCAGCTGGAGAAACGTCGGCACCTGCGGCTGCCGGAGTCCCTATCCGCGAGCAGGGGCCTTCAGCCTCGGAGCGGACTGCAGGAGTTTTCAAAGTCGATCCAAACCAGCTCTTCCCGGGATCATCACAGACCGGTCAGAGTGTTCAACCAAACCCGGAGACCTTCTCAGGCACCGAAGCGAAGGACCTCAGCTCTGAAGACCTCCTTGGCCGCAACGAGGATTCGGAAGAGGGCGCTTTGCTTGTTCCGGCAGGAGGCGGTGAAGCAGCACCTGGCGGCGCTATTATCGAGGAGCAGGATGTGAAAGTCAGTGGCGAGGTCAGCCTACCGCCGCTTATCGACCTCAATCCATCGCGAAATGCACTTCCAGAGCAGAGTGGGAGTCCAAGTGCTCCTGCCGAAACGCTCTCGCTCTTTCTCGCAGCCCGCAATCTCAGTGAGAGGCGCCCTTATATGAGCGCTTCGCGTCGATCCGAAGCTGAGCTGGAGAGGGGGCCATTGGCAAAACAGCTCCCTCCCACTGTTCAGCTGAGGCTTCTGAAATACGTGAAGGATCATTCAGAAAAGACTGACGAAAGATTTTTTGAGGTGTCTTTTGAAAGGGAGTCTACAGCCCCAATTTTGGTTCAGGTGGCTGTAAATAGTAATGGTCGCATGCAAGTTCACACCGACGCGTTCTTGGATCTCTACAATGATGAAATGGCGCGCTTTCAGGCCGTCCCAGTTAAGGGAGAGCGGACCTTCCATACCCTCGCAGACGCCTACAAGCAGTGCTTCGAGGAGAAAATTCCAGGGGCAGAAGATAAGAGTTATATTAAGCTTCGCCAGCACGAGCAAGTTACCGCGCGGCTCCAGGCATATTTTGCAAAAGAGTCGGAAATCTCTGCGCAGAT
>DFWB01000091.1:535-3591 GCA_002380675.1 Akkermansiaceae bacterium UBA4145 | reverse complement strand
CGGTGCAAAATTTTCGGACTAGCTCCGGTGACGTCAAGAACGGCGTACCCCATCCCATAGCCCGAAGCGAAGAAGACCTTCCCCTCGTGGTATTGAGGATTGCTGGCGTTTACATTGTAGGAAGTTTTCCACTGGTGCTCGAAGAGGATCTTGCCCTTCGCGGTTAAGTCGTGTGCCACAACGGTCCTGCCGTAGAAAACCAAGGCCGCCCTCTTTCCGTCGATGTTGGTTAGGACGGGAGTGGAATAGCCTGATCGCTGGATGTTGGTGGTGTGCCAGGCGACTTTCCCGGTCTTTTTTTCCAGCGCATAAAATGCGCCATCCTTGGAGCAAGGCAGGACGTAAACGAGGTCGCCATCAACGACAGGTGAAGCAGTAAATCCCCATCCTCCCGGCTTTCCGCCGAGCTCATCTCGGAGGTGCCGGCGCCAGATTGGCCGCCCGTCTCCCAAGTTCAGGCAAAACAGAATCCCGGACTTACTCAAGGTGTAGACTCTGTTTCCGTCGACGGTGGGGGTTGTGTTCGGACCGCCTTCATAGAGATTGGCTACAAGCTTCTCGGGATACTGGTGCTGCCAGATGAGCTTACCGGTATCGGCGGCCCTGCAGCTTACAATATCGTTGCCCTTATCATTGCCCACCACCAAGGCCCTCCCGCCCACGATGGACCAACTTCCGCAACCCTTGCCGACTTTGGTTTTCCATAGAATCTTTGGAGGCTGAGTTTTCCAGTCGCCGTTGATTGTTTCGGATGAGACGGCGTCACCCCTGAGGCCGAGATACTGAGGCCAATCTGCGGCAGAGGCGACGGAACTTAAGATAACTAAGACAAAAGCGGGGCTGAATTTGATGAAAGAACTCATGATAGTTGCCGTTTACCAATTCATCATAGGCTCCCGCTTGGAACTTGCAAACTACGAGAGCCTGATCATATTCCGCCCTCAATTTGAAATTACCATGTTCACCAGCACCTTCCACAAATTTCTATTTGCCCCGCTAGCTCTCGTTGGGAGCCTTTGTCTGCCTGCCGAGGCCCAGATTATCGAAACCCTTCAAGAAGTCAGGATCACGGCTTCTCCAACTGGGGAAGGCGCCGGAGAGGGCGATCTCGACGAAACCGTTCTCAGCCCGGAGGACATGGACCGCTTTGGAGTCGAGACCTTGGAGGATCTCAGCGCCCTCGCGCCGAATCTTCATTTCGTGGACAGCGACACCCGTGGATATGGCAGCGTGATCTCCATGCGCGGCCTGAGCAATACCTTGTTTTTTGGACCGGCGGCGGTGGGGCTCTATGTCGATGATGTTCCCTTCAGCGATGCGTTCACCTATGCCTCGAATCTTCTCTCGCTTGATTCAGCCCGGGTGCATCACGGTCCTCAAGGGGTGAGTTTTGGGGCCAATGCGCCCGGCGGCATGATTGACCTGAAGACTCTGCAGGCGGGGGAGACCTTGGAGGGCTCTGCCAGTCTGGAGTATGGGTCCTATAACACGAGGGGAATTAAATATTCCTCGTCGGGGCCGCTTCCTGCATTGGAATCCGGGTTCCTGGCGGGGCAGGACCTGAGCCATACATTCCAGTTTTACTGGAAAGAGCGGGAGGGCTTTCTTCGCAATCGCACCCTCGGAATCCGGCCCGACGATCGATCCGTGATTGGTGGCGTGGGGTCCTTGATTTGGAAGTCCGATCAGGACACGGAGGTCAAGTTGCGGGTGATGGCAGAGATCGTCGATGACGGAGGCCAGCGCTTGACGGCATTGCCGCAAAGCCAGAGCAGGTTTACCGGGCAGCTTACTCCCAATTTGGCGTTTACCGGTAACCCTTTCGAGGTCGACTCAGACCTTGCCGGCGTGACGGAGTCTGAGCGTTATCAACTTTCGCTCCATGTCACGAAAGACCTGGGCTGGGCAACCGCCAAGTCGATCAGCTCTTACCAGAGCTGGGACATGGGGCCCCAGATCGTGGACCTCGACTTCACGAACTCCGATCCTTTCCCGCTGTTCGCGCTCGCGTCCAGTATCGATCAGCGCCAGATCCTTCGGACCAAGGAATTTCGGCTGCAGAGCCCAGAGGGCGCAGGGCCCTTGTCGTGGCGCGGTGGGCTCTTCTACATGCAAAAAGAGAATACGGGGAATACCGGCCGCAAGTTTCCCGTGCCCGCCCCTGTTCCTGGTGGATTTGCGCCCTTCACGGAGCGGGTCAATTTTAGTATTGAGCAGGAAAGTTTTGCCGCCTATGGAAAACTGAACTACGAGCTCGGGAATGGATTTTCGGTCGATGCCGGGGCCCGGGCAGAGTTGATAGAGGTGAGCCTCGACAGGGCGAAGGAGGTTCCACCCCAGAGTCTGAGCGAAAACAGGGATGAGGCTTACTTTTCCCCAACTGCTGGCGCGTCCTACCAGGTCAGTGAGAACGTCACGGCCTTCGTGCGCTCCGGACTGGGAATCAAGCCTCACGGGTATTCGGCGTTCAGCGATGATATCAATACCGCCAGATTTGAGGAGGAGCGGAACTGGTCCAATGAGGCAGGGCTGCAATTCAGGAGCGAGCCGAACAAGCTTAACGCGGTTGTCAGGGCCTACATGAACAAGGTGAAAGACTATCACTTGAACGCCCAGAATCCTTTTTCCACAGATTTCGTGGTTGTAAATGCAGAAGAAGTGCGGTCCAGCGGCGTAGAGGCAGAGTTGCAGTGGCGGCCAACTGACGCTCTTCTTATCCATGCCAATGCCGGGTATTCGGATGTTCAATTTGAGGACTATACCGATGCCTTCACCGGAATAGATCGAGGGGGAAATACAGTGCCTTTCATACCAGAATTCACCGCCAGCGTGGGGTTCCGCTATGATCTGCCCGGAGGTTTTTTTGTGGGCTCTTCCATTCGTGGGACGAGGAATACCTACTATGACGCCGCTAACACCGAGGCCTTCAGCGAGGATGGGTATCTTGTCTGGGATGCTCAGGTTGGCTATGAGCGAGACAACTGGGCGGTGACGGTTTACGGGCGAAACCTGCTCGAGGAAGACTATTACACCTTTATTAACCCTCAGATTGCGGT
>DFWB01000091.1:0-244 GCA_002380675.1 Akkermansiaceae bacterium UBA4145 | reverse complement strand
TTTATTAACCCTCAGATTGCGGGAGGAACCCCCGGAGATCCACAGCTTTTCGGAGTTCGGGTCGACCTCGATATTTGGTAAAACCTTCCTAATACCTTTTTTCGGCCCTCCGGAGAGGGGAAACGGAGTCTGAAGATCCGCATCTTTTGGTGTTTTGTGTGGTCCTCAATATCTGGTAGAAGCCAGCCATTCAGGCGTTCCCTGAACCGCCCTCAACAGGTAAAGGCGGGGAAGAGATCCCAAG
>DFWB01000104.1:1820-3362 GCA_002380675.1 Akkermansiaceae bacterium UBA4145 | reverse complement strand
TCGCCGTCTTACCAGTCCCTGGTTCACCAATCAGAACAGGATTATTTTTCGTCCGGCGGGAAAGGACCTGCATTACTCTGCGGACCTCCCCATCTCGTCCGATTACAGGGTCAATCTTTCCTTCCCGCGCAAGAACACAAAGATCAGTCCCATACTTCTCGAGTGCCTCGTATTTCCCCTCGGGATCCTCATCGGTGACCTGCTGACTCCCGCGGATCTCTTTCAACGAATTCTCCAGATTTTCCTCGGTAGCCCCTGCTCCAATCAGAAGATCTTTCCCAGATCCACCTACTTGCATCATCCCGAGGACTACGTGTTCAATACTGAGAAAGTCGTCCCCCATCTTCGATCTGACCTCATCAGCAAAATCCAGCGTGGCTCGGAGATTTCTCTCCAACTGCGGCTGCTCACTCACCCCCGCCACCTGCGGCTCCCTGTCAAGGAGCGTGATCAGCCTTGCTTTCAGCACGGTAATATCGACACCTGCTTTCTCAAGTAGATCGACCGCCAGTCCACCTTCCTGCTGTATCAGCCCAAGCAGGAGGTGCTCGCATTTCAACTCCGCATGACCAGACTTGGAGGCCAGCCGCTGCGCCCCTTGGAGCGCCTCTTGAAGTTTGATTGTTATTTTTTCGAGACCCATGAGCCCCTTCTCGCAATTCCCGATCCATCAGGAATACCCTCTATTCTAAGGGTATAATATCGACAAAGGGACACCATGACCCGCGAAGCGGGACAGCATGTCGGGTCGATTTGTCTCACGTCACCTTACTTGCCTCCTTAGCCGTTCCCAGAGATGATTGCCCGGATGACCCCTCGCGAGCGTCTTCTCTTGATCGCACCCGGTGTGCTCTTCCTTGTTGCTTTTGGTTCATTCGAAATCGGTCGCTTTGCCAGCCGCAAGGAAGCCGAACGGAAGGCCGCTGCGCAGCGGTCAACGACCGAAAGCCAGAATCTTATTACTATCCTTCGAACTCCGGAACTCGGAGAGCGCCGTTTCCCCTTTGACCGCCTCGTCGAAAATTCGACGGGAAGGAAAGTATCCCCCTTTGATAAGGAGAATCCTGCCTCATCGGTCATCCTAAAAGCAATCCGGGAGGCTGCTGATCATGCAATGAAGATTCATAGCGAAGAGGGCTCCCCTCTAAGGGGACTCCGCCGGATTAACGAAGGGTCACGTTTCTTTGAGGATACCCTTCGAGAGCATATTGACGCTCACCAGGGACTCTTCTGCTCCATTCCTGAAACCGGTGAGGGAAGAGAACAACGTAGTGGATATCCGGATCTCCGTATCGAACACGTGGAATCTGGAACAATTGCTTATCTCGATCCCAAACTCTACGAGGCGAAAAGCCGCACCTCTACCTTGAGGAGCTTCTACTATAAGATTGGCTCAAGCGGCTCGTCCAAGATCGCAGAAGATGCCTGTCACCTCCTTCTTGGTTTCTCACATAATGGAGCAGATGGAGAATGGACCTTTCTCAACTGGGAACTCCTTGACCTCAGCGCCTTAAAAGTAAGGTTGAAAGCAGAATTTCAGGC
>DFWB01000104.1:0-1486 GCA_002380675.1 Akkermansiaceae bacterium UBA4145 | reverse complement strand
TCCAACAACGATCTGTACTCCGAAGAGTTATTAATTGAATCTTCGTCCCCCCCTGGAGCCCGTTAGAGGCCCTCCCCACGAATTCTCGGGAAATTCCGTGCGTGCTCCGAAATACCCGGTTAGCCTAGAAGAGTGGGTTCCCATGCCTCCAGAACCAGTGGCAGCGTCGCCAAGGACGACTACCTCGAGCAAATCCTGAACCTCATAGAGGAGAAGGGATACGCCAGACCAGTGGACATCTCTAAACGACTTGGCATCTCTCAGGCTAGTGTTACTAACATGCTCCAGCGCCTCGACTCAGAGGGCCTCGTTAAACACGAGAAATACCGTGGCACAGCCTTGACCCCACAGGGAGAGCAAATCGCAAAAGCAATCATTGACCGTCACGAGCTCCTGACCGAATTCCTCCGGATTTTTGACATCGATGAAGATACTATCTACGGAGACGTGGAGGGAATGGAGCATCACGTCTCGAGAGCGACACTCAGCGCGCTGCGGGCCGTTACTGAAACCCTCCGAGAGATCCCCGAATTTCGTGGGCAGGTCCTCAAGAGACTCGGTAAATAACTCGAATCATCGAGGCTTTATCCCATCTGAAAATCACTGCTCTCTCCATTCTTCTGTGTCTCTCGTAGCTACCGTGGTTGACAGATTGAGCTTTGAGATCTCAACTGAGCGGTAGACATGACTTGGGATGTACAATTCACTCAAATTTTTGACCGCTGTGTCGAACTCTACCGGAGCGGCAATACCGACTTCGAGAGGTATTACAGCGAAGACGATCTAAAATTCCTCAGAGGTATCGGCTGCAAGCCTCGGGAACTATTTGACTTTGTTGAAGACCATGTGGACGAAAGTGCCCCTGCTCCCAGCACCGCTCTCTTGATTACAGCAGTTCGTCGCGATTACCTGCATATCGTCCAGAATGGCCAACTCAGTGACCATCAAATCACGAGAGAGGATCTTCCGTCTTTCGGAGACACCCTGGGAGAAATTGCCTACCTTCCCCGGGTCTTGACTAAAGCCCGAGCAAAACTCCGGGGGGAACTTGACCCTGACATTATGTATTGCTGTGGCGGAGATCGTAAATTCCTTCGTGAACATGGTATTCACCCGGCTGACTTTCTTCGTCACGTCTGGGCTGCTGAAGATAATGACGAGAGAGTCCTCGAGCTCGTCAATTCAGCGTCTGGAAAACAGCGATGAGGAACCGGGAAGATTCGCGACTTTTTAACAGCTGTTCCCATCCAGTCTCTGATTTAGGAGTTCGAATCACCACGTTTCGGCCACAGTGTGGCGCATGTCCAAATATGACGGGGAGGAAATCCTAGTGGTTCCGCGAGAACTTTTTGATGGCCTCGGATGCTTTCAAGGTCTGACCACCGAAACAGATCACTACATCCCCACTCTGTTAGACCCTGCCAATAACTTCTTCATGGATCGGGAAGCTGCGGAGGAGGATCCCGCCTTCAAACAGATTATTCCA
>DFWB01000011.1 GCA_002380675.1 Akkermansiaceae bacterium UBA4145 | reverse complement strand
GCCATTGGCGCGATGTGGCTGAGCAGTGAAAGTTGAGCCTTCTCAGCGGCAGACTCGACTTGCTCGTCAAACCCATCAGGATTCTCATCCCACAGTGCCTTGAGCGCGAGATACTCCTCCTCGATGAATTCCCGTGGCACTTCCGGAAGAGCAACGGAAAACTCGCCGGTCGGCGCGTCCGGAGCAACACCCACTCCTGCGGCCGTCGACCTGGTTGCTCGAGGAGCATTCCCTAGAAGGATCTGTCTTCGGACAGCCTCCCTGTAGCCCAATCCCACTGAATCAGAGGTCATGGCAGACCCCCTCTCTTCCACCGGGATCTGCTGCATCACCCATAGGGCGCATCCAACCAGTCCTGCTGCTACCGCAGCAATGGCAGCCGGCCGCAGCCAATCACGGCGCCGGGGCTGCATCGAAACTACCGTCTCTGGCGCTGGAACACGCCCTGCCTTCCTGATCGCCTCTCGCCTCGACTCCCCAAGTTCAAAGACTTGAGAACGAAAGCCCTCGCGTATCAGGGAGGTCAGCTCTTCGGTCTCCAAAAGTGCTGCTTGCACCTCAGGATCTTTCGCCACGATCCGTCGAAGCGCATTCATCTCGTGCTCTGGGAGCTCACCCAGAGCGAAATCTGTCCAATGGGGATCTTCACGGTTACTATTTTTCATCACTTTGAAAGGTGGTTCTCCAAAAGGTCTTCCGGCAAAAGCGAACGCAGGCGCTTCAATCCGGTGTGAAGTAGAAATCCGACATTACCCACAGCAAGCCCGGTAGCTTCACTGATTTCCTTGTAGGAAAGTTCCTGCTGAAATTTGAGCCTGATAACTTCCCGCTGGTTACCGGGGAGCTGTTCCAAAGTATTCATAACAAGCGAAACACGCTCATCCCAATCAGCCGTGTGATCTGGCGAGGTTGAATTCTCCTTCTCGCTGAACAGCTCCTCATCTTTTACCAGAACCAGTCTCTTCTCCTTTCGAAGGATATCGAGGGCGCGGTTTCGGCAAACCGTGTAAAGCCATGCTTTAAGACCGCGCCCCACCTTATCCCGGTCCTGTTGATACAACCGTATAAACGTATCCTGAACTACGTCCCGAGCCCGCTCTACATCATGCACTATGCCCATCGCATATCCAATGAGCGGCCCCTCGTATCGAGCGAGTGCCTCTTCGACAAACTGCTCGCGGGTCTCACCCATTGCATCTTTTTGGCCCATCCTGACACACAACGTACTATGAACGAACAGAACCGGGAAACCTTAGAGGGTTCTTGCAGAAAATAGGATCATGATGGAGCTCAGGCATCAGCAAGGCCCTCATTGACTCTCCTCAGCGTCTTCTCCCTGGGTCACAAAATAGGAGAGATTCTCGAGTTCCAAGGCCAAATCAACATTATTGACAGTCACTGGTTCGGGCACCTCCAGAAGGTTAGGCGAAAAATTAAGAATTCCCTGTACTCCAGCCTCAACCAGCTCATTGGCGACCTCCTGCGCAACCCCCCCGGGGACGCAGAGAATTGCGAGTTTGACTCCATTATCAGAAACAAAACTAACAACCTCGTCGTGCCGATACACCGGAACTGAAACTCCTCTCGCAATGACCGCTTCCGGCTCGGCGTCGAACGCTGCAACCACCTCAAACCCTTCCTTCTCAAAACCTCTATACCTCAACAGCGCAACTCCCAGGTTTCCAGCTCCGACCATCACCACCGGCTGCAAATGTTCCCGGCCAAGAACGTCACGGATGGCATCGCGAAGTTCTTCCACAGAGTAGCCCAACCCCCTGGTACCAAACTGCCCGAAATACGTCAGATCCTTGCGAAGCTGAGCCGGCTTAACGCCGGCCGCACCAGCCAAGGCAGAGGAGCTTACCGTCTCCATGCCATTTTCCTGCAGCTTACTCAGACAGCGCTGGTAGATTGAAAGGCGATAAATTGCCTTCTTCGGTATCTCAATCCTTTCCACTCAACATCAGATTCCATGCCTGACCTTGGGAGGTCAAGGAAAGGATCACTCCACGGTGAATTCGAACAGTATATCGTCCCCGGAATTCAGATAGTCATCTGGCACCATCGGAAAAAATGCTCTTCCTCGATTTTCATCTTCCGCTGGACACACCGCCGGTCTTCACTTTGCTACTGTGAAGGATTTAAAGGACGGCATTCGCTCTCACGTTCGCATCGACTTCAAGGGCAACGTCCACAAAACGTTCCGGGGACACCAAAAGGCCCAGCGGTGCGAGAATGAAGTCCGAATTCTCCGCGCCCTCGAAAACAGATCCTGCCCCTACGTACCTCGACTCCTCGAGCACCACCCCGAACAACACTATATCGTTACCACCAACTGTGGCCAACCAGCACCAGATATTTCGCGATCTAAATCGGACATACTTTTTGCCGATCTCGAGAGGAAATACGGAGTTCGTCATGATGACCCCGAGCCCCGGAATGTGACCTACTGCCCCCAATTAGGACGCTTCTGCCTGATCGACTTCGAACTGGCTACTCTGCTTCCTGAGCTAACCGAAACCCAACACAGGACACGCGAGCTATGGAGGGTTAACTGGTCCTCTAGATCCGAAGGTGGAACGATGCGCGAATCCAATGACGACGCCTTCCTTGCTCTCGAAGTTGGACCCCAGCGCGCCACTAAATATGACGCTCATGGAGAATCTCTTCTGCAACCCTCTCACCTCGTGCTTGCCGTCTCCGACGGCATGGGCGGAGGATCAGCTGGTGAACTTGCATCGAGGCTGGTTCTTTCGTGGGTCAAAAGGAATTCAGCTGAACTCTATGAAACTCTCCAGGAAACAGCAGGAGACCGCAGGGCCAAGGTCCTGAATCGCCTGATGCGCGAAGCCCACAACGGACTGAATGACCTTGCCGCCGCGGAACCCTCTCTCAAGGGAATGGGAGCCACTCTTACTCTCGTCTGGCTCACTCCCGGAGAACTTGCTTTCGCGCACATCGGGGATTCGCGGCTCTACCTTCAGCGCTCAGGGAAAACGACTCAGCTGACGCGGGACCATTCCCATGCCTGGGCGGAGTGGAAGCGAGGAGGCATTACTGAATATGCCTACCGGGCTCATCCAAGAAGAAGCGCCCTGTCAGACGCCCTGGGCGGAGGACATCACAACATCCTGCCTCAGATCGAGTCCCATTCTCTCCTGAACGGGGATCGCCTGCTGCTCTGCACCGACGGAATTACGGACGGACTGTGGGAAAAAGGCCTGGCAGCAGAACTTTCCTCCTCAGGAGAGGCTAAAGACTGCTGTTTTCAAGTCCTGCGCCGGGCGAGGGGAAACAGTAGCGAAGATGACGCGACCCTGATTGTTGCGGATATTACCGAACTTTGAGCTTTTCCGCTGGGGAATTTCACTCAGCTTGGCACAGCCCCTGCTTCGACAGGGTGTATTCGGAGCGTATCTACGCGGGTTTTCTCAGGAAAATCGCTAAACTGAGGGCTTCGAGCGCATAACTACTAGAACACGACAATGGCAAAATACAAATTGGATTACATCTGGCTGGATGGCTACTCGCCCGTCCCCAATCTCCGGACTAAATGCTGTATCAAAGAATTCGATTCCTTCCCGGAAGTCGCTGACCTTCCCGAATGGGGGTTTGATGGCAGCTCTACCCAGCAGGCTGACGGAAGTGACTCTGACTGCGTTCTGAAACCAGTGGCTGTTTACCCTGACAGCACGAACTCAAATCAGGCTTTGGTGATGTGCGAGGTAATGCTCCCGAATGGAGACCCACACCCGACGAATACCCGAGCTACAATCCTTGACGACGAGGGAGCTTGGTTCGGATTTGAGCAGGAATATTTCCTCACACAAAACGGAGTTCCCATCGGCTTTCCCGCGGAAGGATATCCTGAGCCTCAGGGCGAATACTACTGCGGAGTTGGCTTCAAGAACGTGTCCGCTCTGGGTCGGCAGATCACTGAAGAGCATCTCTGGCAGTGCCTGCATGCAGGTATCAATCATGAAGGCATTAATGCCGAGGTAGCTAAGGGACAATGGGAGTTCCAGGTCTTTGGCAAAGGATCGAAAAAGGCCGCTGATGATGTCTGGGTCGCAAGATTCCTTCTCCTTCGCCTCTGCGAAGAGTATGGGGTTGATGTTGATTGGCACTGCAAGCCTCTCGCTGGAGACTGGAATGGCTCCGGTATGCACTCAAACTTCTCTACAACCTACCTGCGTGAGACGGGAGGCAAGGAATACTTCGAAGCCCTTATGGCCGCCTTTGAGACCCATTGCGAAGAACACATCGCAGTTTATGGACCCGACAACCATTTGCGTCTCACTGGCCTCCATGAAACGCAATCCATCGACAAGTTCTCCTATGGGATCGCGGATCGGGGGGCTTCTGTCCGAGTTCCACATGCCTTCGTGAAAGATGATTACAAGGGCTACCTTGAGGATCGCAGGCCGAACTCACAGGGCGACCCATACGCCATTGCCAGCAGGATCCTCCAGACCATAGCTACAGTTCCTACGGGGTCATAACACCGGCTACCCTCGGATATTCTTACACGGCCAACCTCTCTCGAGGTTGGCCGTTTTTCGTCTCTGGGGTATGCTTGATAGGACCCGGGACCAATAAACAGTCTGCCCTCTAAGGAATCTACATCCTCTGAGTAATTTCGCTGTAAGGGTCAGAAAACCACCATGATCCCAACCTTTTGATCTCAGGCAGAACAGCACGCGCAGGGAGGGCTTCACTGAAGACAGATTTTCCACTACTATCCCCACCTCTCCTGTGAACAGACGCCGGCTCATCGCTCTCTATGGTCTCCCCATGATCGTATTCATTGGAGCGATTACCCCCTTTACTCTCGGTAATTTTGATCTGGAAATCAGTAACCGTCTCTACAATGAGAAAGCACATCTTTGGACTTTCTCCGAAGAAGCCCCCTGGAAGCACATTTACCGCTTCGCCGCACTCCCGGCCATCGTCACCGGCACCCTTGCGCTATCCGTCCTCGCTCTCGGTTTCATGCGAGCGAACTTCGCCCCTTTTCGAAAACTCGCACTCTTCCTTACTCTAACCCTCATCCTTGGCCCCAGCCTGCTCACTGGCTCGCTCCTAGGACAAATTTGGGAAAGGCCTCAGCCCTACGAAACAATCGAACTGGGGGGCACGCAGCAGTTCGGACGAATCATAGTATCAAGCTCATCTACCGCAGGACGTTTTCATGGCGGTGGACTTGCCTCTACCGGCTTTTATTTTTTCGGAGCAGGACTCTTGCTGCTTGTGAATCGCAGGAGAAAGTGGGGTGCCGGCATAATCCTGACCGCTGGCATTTACGGGATCGCAATCGGAATTGCATCCATGGTTCAGGGCGCATGTTTCGCCGGAGACATCCTTTTGTCTGCGGCTGCATCCTGGCTCTTCTCTGCAATGGCAATGCATGCCCTTGGACTTCATCGTGGAATCCTCTCATCTCCCCGTGAGAAAGTGGCACTTCCTCTTCCCCGGTGGGCTTCTCTGGGTATTCTCCTGAGCCTACTCTCGGTTACAGGCATTGTATGCCTCGCCTTTCCCGCCTCGGGACTTACCACCACTCCGTTGCTCGCTGATACCGAAGAGCGCCTCCCCGACACTGTCCACCTCGACCTCGACCTCCGAGGCAATCTCGAGATTACTGGCGGGGAAGACCTTCTTCTTGAGACTGAATTCAAAGGGATCGGTTTCCCGGGCTCACGGCTGCGAACCAGCTCACGATCCATTGAGGATGGGACTCATATTGTCCAACGCGGAAATGGGCATCTATCGAGGCTGAATGTTCGCAATCGACTCTCTCTTCCTCCGAACCGTGTCTACCGAATCACCCTCGGAAAACAGGTCCTTTCGGTCGTGGCCCTTCCTCCCCAATCGGACCGGGCATCTGGCTTCTTCGCTCACGTATGGCTGACATCGGGGTTCAAAACCAAGCTTCTGAACATCAAGGGAAAGGCGATCGCTGAGGACTTCTTCGGCCGACGCACACGCTCCTTCCGCATCGAGTAATCCGGCAAATACCGGATCTTTCCTCGCTTTTGATCTGTTGGCTTCAGCATTTTCTGGGCTATTCCTTCCCAGCACAAAATCGCCCACCTTTTTAATGCACCAGTTCAAATACCATCAGGGAGCTCTCCACTGCGAGGAAGTCAACCTTCAGAATCTCGCCGAGGATTATGGAACTCCCCTTTACGTCTACTCCTCTCAGACGCTCCGGAACAATTACAAGAGACTTCACGAGGCCCTTGGCAATCTCGACCATCACATCGCCTTTGCCGTCAAAGCCAACTCGAACCTCTCCGTTCTCAGACTGCTTGCTGACTTAGGAAGCGGATTTGATATCGTGTCGGGAGGAGAATTGTTTCGCGTAATCAAGGCCGGCGGAGATCCGAAGCGCTGCTCTTTTGCGGGCGTAGGAAAAACAACCGAGGAAATACGCTATGCTCTGGAGCAGGGCATCTACTGCTTCAACATAGAGTCCCTCGCTGAACTCGAGTTCATCAACAACGTCGCAGAATCGATATCAGAAATCGCTCCTGTCGCCGTGCGAATCAACCCAAACGTGGACGCTCAAACCCACAAATATATTTCAACAGGAAAGGCAGAAAATAAATTTGGAATTGATTACGAGGAGACCATGAAGGTCTACGAGAGGGCATCCGCCCTGCCTCATATTCAGATTAAGGGAATCCAGATGCACATTGGCTCACAGCTCACTAACGTATCTCCTTTCGTTGAAGCCGTAAAACGAGTTATCCCTCTGGTGAAAGAATTGCAGCAAACATACGGCATCGAATTCTTCTCAATCGGCGGAGGGATTGGCATCGTCTATGAGGAGGCACTTGCCTCAGGACCATCGCACTGGTGGAGCGAACAGGAAAACCCTCCCCTCTCCCCTGATGTTTATGCGCGGGAACTTCTCCCCCTACTCAGCGCCCTGAAACTAAAAATAGTCCTTGAGCCGGGACGCTACATGTCTGGGAACGCAGGGGTTTTACTTACCTCCTGCCTCTATGAGAAAAAGGGTAGAGACAAGACCTTCAAGATTGTCGATGCAGGAATGAATGACCTTATCCGGCCGGCGCTCTACGAGGGCCACCATGAAATTGTTCCTATCGTTGAGCGCCAGTCAGAAAACACTGTAATTGGAGACGTGGTAGGTCCGATTTGTGAAAGCGGAGACTTCTTCTGCCAGAATCGGGCGATTGCTGATTTTCAACAAGGTGACCTCATCGCCCTCATGAGCGCAGGAGCCTATAGCTTCACCATGGCGTCGAACTACAATTCCCGTCCTCTCCCAGCTGAAATACTGGTAGACGGGACGGAGACTACGGTGGCACGAAAAAGACAGCAGTGGACAGATCTGATTGCCGGAGAGCTCTGACCTTGAACTATCGAGGAACGCTACCGATGATAAGAGTTCTACCCAATTTCTAGAACAGGATCGCCCAGCACCTCCATGATGGGATCGACCCCAAGCCCCGGCTCCGTGGACGACCTCATCCGCCCCTCCTTGCGTTGTGGAGCCCCATGAGCAATGGGCTTGGTAACATAACTGTTGAAGTCCGTTGCCGAGAAGAGAAACTCCCTCGGAGTGCTGTGCGCGAGGTGGGATATCGCAGCAGTAACAATATCCCCGCCCCATGTATCCTCGAGGGTCATCGCCACACCAAGTGACATGCAGAGGTCCCGGGCCTGTCGAGCCTTGGTCAACCCTCCGAACTTGCTGATCTTGATATTGACCACATCCATTGCGAGATCGTGTGAAGCTCGGAGGATTTCGGGGATCCCATCAATAACCTCATCGAGAATGAACGGGTGAGTCACATTCCGCCGAACGGACAGACAATCTTCATACCGCAAACATGGCTGTTCAATATATACATCAACATCACTAACCGCACGGACAACCCTCATGGCTTCGTGTTTCAGCCAACCAGTGTTGGCATCGGCGACCAGCTTATCCCCCGGGCCCAGGCGTGCTGCGACCTGATGAATCCTCTCAATGTCGAGATCGGGATCTCCTCCTACCTTCAATTGAAATCTTCGATAACCCTCACTTTTATAGGACGCCACATTATCCGCCATCGCCTCGGGGCTCTCCTGCGAGATCGCACGATAGAGCACAAAATCGTCACCGCAGGCGCCCCCCAGCAGCGCACTCACGGGGAGACCCGAAGCTTTCCCAAGGATATCCCAACAAGCCATATC
>DFWB01000072.1 GCA_002380675.1 Akkermansiaceae bacterium UBA4145 | reverse complement strand
GGCGGCTCAGGCTTCTTTTCCTGATTGGGAACCGCAGAGAGCTTGGGAGCAGGAGGCGGCCAGGTGACTTCCCCGTCCTTGATGACAGTTGCACCCCGAATGACCTCATCCTCCATATCCACGTTGACTGTTCCATCCTTCTTGGGACTCAGGTCAGTCAACATATGCCGGAGATTCGTCCCGTAGAGCTGGCTGGACTGGGCGGCCAAGCGGCTTGGGAGATCAGTATAGCCTACCAAGCTAACTCCATGCTTTACCACGACTTTACCTGCTTCCGAAAGCTCACAGTTACCACCCTGCTCCGTGGCGAGATCAACAATGACGCTACCCTCCCTCATTAACTCAACCATATCAGCGAGAATCAGCTTCGGCGCCGGCTTCCCGGGAATCAGCGCAGTAGTAATGATAATGTCGACCTCTTGAGCCTGCTCACGGAAGAGGGCCATCTCTGCCTCAATGAACGCCTCGCTCATGACCTTGGCGTAGCCTCCCTCACCAGAGCCATCCTCCTCATCTTCAAAATCAAGCATGAGGAAGTCCGCATCCATGCTCTCAACCTGCTCTTTCACCTCCGGGCGCGTATCAAAAGCGCGAACAATGGCCCCCATGCTGCGGGCGGCTCCGATGGCTGCTAGACCTGCAACTCCTGCCCCAATGACCAGCACTTTGGCGGGCGGCACCTTGCCTGCAGCGGTAATCTGACCAGTGAAAAATCTCCCGAAATGCTGCGCCGCCTCAACCACCGCTCGATATCCTGCGATGTTGGCCATCGAGCTCAGGGCGTCCAACTTCTGCGCCCGGGAAATTCTGGGCACGCTGTCCATCGCCAGGACCGTTGCTCCAGTAGCAGCAAGGGCACTCATCAGCTCTTCGTTTTGAGCCGGCCAGATGAAACCCACTAGGATCTTTCCCGGCGCAAGGTTGCCAACCTCCTCGTCCTCAGGTGCTCGCACCTTGAAGATGATGTCCGAGGATGACCAGAGATCCTCCGCCTTCTCGATAATCTGCACCCCTGCATCTCGATACGTTTGGTCAGGAAAACTGGCCGACTCTCCGGCTCCCTGCTCAATAGCGACTGTAAAACCAAGTTTCTGGAGGTGCTGCGCAACGTCCGGGGTTGTGGCAACCCGGCATTCTCCTTCATATATCTCGTTCGGAATCCCGATTTGCATCTGATGACAGGCTCTGGCCAATCAAATGCCAGAGGCGGGGGACACTAGACCGAAAACGCTGCTTTTCAAGCGTCATCGCGGAGCTATCCCCTGAGCGCAGGGCAATACGGCACCAACCCTCTCTCGCCCGGCCATCATCAGAGGTCGCCAAACCCGAGACCAGCCCACTTATCCACAAGTTATCAAGATTGCGCATGAATCGAGGCGGCGGCTGGGCGGCTGGGCGGCTGGATAGAACTGAGATTCAATATCGCATCTTTGCGTGGCTCCCGTGGTTGGGGTTTGCATCCTTGCCTCCTAGGCCCGATAACCTCTCCGTTCCAACCTCAGCTTCATTAGCAATTTACATGAGTACTAAGCAAACAAGACGGAGTTTCCTCCAGAAATCAACTGCCGCCGGCGCCGCCGTCGGTTTTCCGACCGTCATTCCCTCCAGCGCCCTCGGCAAAGATGGGAATACCGCCCCCAGCGAGCGGGTGGTCATGGGCTTCATCGGCATCGGTAACCGAGGCCTTGGCGTGATGCAGGCCCATATCAATCACAAGGATGTTCAGGGTGTCGCGGTTTCTGACTGTCACAAGAACCATACAGATCGTAACCGCAGGTGTGGATCTGAGGGAGGCAAGGAGGCCGTGGACAAGAAATACGGCAACAAGGACTGCAAGGCCTATTTTGATTACCGTGAACTGTGCGCCCGCGACGACATTGACGCGGTAATGGTCGCCACTCCTGATCACTGGCATGGACTCATCTGCATGGAGGCCCTCCGCAACGGCAAGGATGTCTACTGCGAGAAACCCGTCACCCACTTCCACGCGGAAGGCAAAGCCATCCACGAGACCGTTGCAAAGCACAAGCGCATCTTTCAGGTCGGATCCCAGCAGCGCTCAGACTGGAACTTCCGTCAGGCGGTTGAGATCGTGCGCAACGGACTCATTGGCAAGGTCACTAGCGTGGAAGTTGGCCTCCCCGGAGGCAGGACGGGCCCCGACCGTGACCCAACCCTGAAAGACGCTCCTGAAGGATACGACCGCTGGTGTGGACCGAGCCCGGTCCTTCCCTACATGGAGGCTCGTCACCACTGGTCGTGGCGCTGGCACTCCAACTATGGGCGTGGTCAGCTCATGGACTGGATCGGCCATCACAACGACATTGCCCATTGGGGCCTTGGACTTGAGGCTACCGGCGGCGGCGGCGGACCAATCAGCGTGGAAGCTAAGAACTGGGACTTCTCCAGGACCCCGGACATCTACGATACCGCGTGGCAGTATGACGTCATCTCCAAGTATCCCGGTGATATCGAGGTCAAGATGTCCTCTCGCATTGGTGGCGGCTGTAAGTGGATTGGCACCGACGGCTGGGTCTGGGTCAATCGTGGCCGCCTCGACGCCTCTAACAAGGAATGGGTCAAGAAGGGCTTCAGTGCTGGAAAATGGAAGGGCTACAAATCACCTGGTCACCAGAGAAACTTCATTGACTGCGTGAAGTCCCGGAAGGAAACCATCGCGCCAGCTGAGAACGCTCACCGCGCAATCACGCCCGGCCACATCGCCTACGTTTCGCACGAAATTGGTCGCGCTATCAAATGGGACCCAAAGAAGGAGGCTGTCATCGGCGACGACAAAGCCCACAAGATTCTCTACTCCCTGCCCTACCGGGGTGACTGGAAACTCTAGGAATTAACCCGCCCTCAAAGCAGGAATTTCTTCCCTGCTCCAAAGCTCTGGGCCCGCCTGCGCAATGCAGGCGGGCCTTTTTTCCGAGAGGTCGATCACATTAGAATCTAACGGGAAGCACAGACTCATTCGCAGATTCTCTCTTCAGTCTGAAGATCCCTTCGATCTCCGCTCGAATGAAGTTCTTTTCTGGTTGGCGCAAAGGCCGGCAGGAGGAAAACTACCAAACGACCTGTCTATTCATGCTCCTCTATCACCGCGCGCTCTACCTTTTCATAGCTCTAGCCACCGTCGAGGCTGAGGAAAGCTCTGATCGGCACCGCATTAAACCTCGCTCCGTCGACAACGGCAGAAGTTCACCTCCTGCCCGGCAGTGGCCGGAGTTGATACGGATTCATGACCCCGGGTCCCTTGATGATGGATGGGCAAGGGAAGACCTTGACCATGCAAACTGGGAGATCATGAAACTCCCAACCCACTGGGAACAAGCGGGACTCCCCGAATATGACGGAGTGGTCTGGTTTCGTCGTACGATTGAGGTTCCTGCTTTGATGGCGAGTGGGGAGGCTACTCTCGAGCTGGGGGCCATCGACGACATGGATGTGACGTGGATCAACGGAAAAAGGGTTGGCGGCCATGAAGAACCCGGAGACCACTTTACCCCTCGCTCTTACAAATTAGGTCCCGGCGCCCTCAAACCAGGTAGCAATAACATCACCATACGCGTATTCGACCACGGCCATGGAGGAGGCATCGCACAGACTCACGGAAAGCTCCAACTTAGCGGAAGTGGCCAAAAAGTTCCCCTCGCAGGGCCATGGCGTTACAAGGTTGGAGCGAGCTTGCAGCTCCTGCTTACAGCCGGAAAAAGCCTCTCGAATCCTAGCGCTGAGAAACCGTTCGGTGAAGAGTTTTACCTCGAAGCCAACGATGTTGTAGCAATGGCAGGCAGCACAAACATCGTCAAACAGTTCGAGTTCGGATTTCTCGAGACCCTTCTCACCCTCGACTCTTCGGAGCGAGCGTATTTCCGCGATCTGGCCTGGCAGGCAGACACCGTCTATCTCCAGCAGCGTCCAAGAAATTTTGGTTCCCATCTCGATCTGCTCCGCCGAATGGGGGCAAGCATCATCATTGCTAATTTCGGACAGATTGAGGCTCTCGATGGGACCACCCGTCTTCCCCAGTTCCTGACGGCATACGGAGAACTTCTTGATCAGTTCGAAAAATGCACTCGCCGTATTATTCTGGTTTCTCCACACCGATTCGAAAAACCGGGCGACCATCTTCTCCCTGATCTGAGCCAGCGCAATGGGGATATAGCCGCATACAGCGAGGGCATTCGCCAGCTCGCCAAGCAAAGAGGGTATCTTTACGTCGACCTCTCCCAGGTCGACTCCTCGGGCTGGACAAGCAGTAGTAGCCTGCTCAATGCAGAAGGTCAGTGGCTCTGGGCACAAAACGTCGCCTCACAATTGACCGGGAAGGCGACCAAGGTTCGGACCAAGCAGTTTGATCTGTTGCGCCAACATATCGAGCGAAAGAATCTTCTCTGGCGTCAGCACTGGAGACCTACCAATTGGTCTTTTCTCTACGGCAACCGGCAGCAAGTCCCCAGCAGCAGGGATCACCGGCCGGGGCAACCTCGTTGGTTCCCGGAAGAGGTTAGGGCCATCATCCCCCTCATTGAACAGGCTGAGGAGAGCATCTGGAAAATGAGAACCCACTCTCAATGAAGAAGCTCATCTTGATTTCCCTTCTGGGGATGCACCCCGGGACGCTGCTTGCCCAACCCAAGAATTATTCGGTCGGACCCGCTCCTCGTGATAACTCGAGCGAGGCCGAACTCGCTTCCTTCAGAATCGCCAAAGGGTATACAGTTTCCCTTTTCGCCTCGGAGCAGGACGGGGTCGCCAATCCCATTGCGATGCGCTGGGGCCCGAAGGGAAGGCTCTGGGTTCTCTGCTCTCTTGTCTATCCGCAGGCCATTCCATCCGAAATCCCCAATGACAAACTTTTTATTTTGGAGGACAGTGACCACGACGGACAGGTCGACACGACTCTGGTATTCGCAGACAGGCTCGACATGCCCACTGGATTCGCCCTGGGCAATGGAGGCGTCTACCTTGGTCAGGGACAGGACCTCGTCTTCCTTACAGACACCAACGGGGATGACCGGGCGGATCACCGGGAAGTTGTTCTCAGCGGCTTTGGCACCGGGGACACCCATCAGAATATTAACTCCTTTACCTGGAGTCCGGGTGGAGAGCTGCTTTTCTGCCAGGGCCTGCACAATTTCTCACGGATCGAAACGCCGTGGGGGATTGTCCGCATGAATGAGCATGGGGTATGGCGTCTCCGTCCCCGCAGGATGCAATTACACGCCTTTCGGGGATGTAGTGGGCAGAACCCCTGGGGACTCTCTCACGGACATTGGGGCCAACCCTTCGCGAAGAGTAACGGGAATGCAGTAAGCGAGCTGCTTCCCGTCATGGTTCACACAGAGAACCGCCATCCCCCGCTTGACATTGGGGGCACGCGCATCAAGAGCATGATCTGCGAAATCATTGACTCTCCTGCTCTTCCAGACGACCTTCAAGGCAACATTGTTATCGCGGGCTATTTTGCACACCTGATCGATCGCCTAAGAATCACCTCTGATGGAGCAGGCCACCGAGGAGAACTACTCGATCCATTATGGGCTACTGACCATCAAAGTTTTCGCCCTGTGGATATTCAGACAGGACCGGACGGCGCCCTTTATATTGCCGATTGGTACAATCCCATCATCGGTCACTACCAAGCCTCCCTGCGGCATCCTGACCGCGATAAGACCCACGGTCGAATCTGGCGTCTGACCGCAGAGGGAAAACGCACCGTCCGCGCTCCCAATTACCACCTGATGCCCACGCGCGAACTACTTGAATCCCTTTGTGCAGCGACTCTCAAGGAGCGAGAGAGACTACGAATCATTCTCTCGGACCGGTATGCTGATTCAGAAAGACGTGCTGAAATACACCACGAACTCGCAAACTGGATATCCTCATTCGACCCTCTGGGTCCTCATCTGGACCGTCAGATCTTTGAAGCCCTCTGCCTTCACGAGTGGTTTGAAATAATAAACCCTGAACTTCTGGAACGCTTACTCAGCGCCAGCGATCCACTGGCGCGATCCTATGCGACCCGGGTAGTTGGCCGCTGGCATGACCGTCTTCCCGCACCACTGAAATATCTGAGAGACTCAGTCGCTGACGCTCACCCACGCGTCCGACTGGAGGCCGTAGTGGCCGCCAGTCAACTCATGTCCACCGAGGCGATGGAAACAGCGGTCCTCGCCCTCAATGGTCCAACCGACCGCTTCATTGAAGCGGCCCTCCGTCAATGTGCTCATGCCCTGCACCAATGGTGGTTCACGTCCTTGAAGGAGGGGCAACTGGCAATTGATGACACCCGACACCTAGCCTTCCTTCTCGACCAGACCTCAGGTCGGGACGCCGCCGGCATTACTCGAACGCTCCTAGAAGATACTAGCCTAAAACCATCGAGCCCCGCATTCCCAGTCCTTGCGATGATCCTCGCCACTCAGGGATCCGTGGAAGACCTCGATTGGCTGGTCGCCAAAGCCCATGGTGATCTGCAAAACTCCACCCCGATCCTGTCTGCGATGCAGGAGTCCGCCTCCATCAGGGAACTTAAACCTCGGAATCCAAACCTGAATTCACTCCTGACCTCTGCTGTTACAAACGGAACAGCTGCCCAGAAGATCCACGCCCTTCACCTGATCGGATATTGGCAACTTCTCGACCTCAGAGAACTGGTCCTCACCGTCATCTTCAATACCCGCACCTCCCCGGAAGTTCGCATCGCAGCCCTCAAATCTACCAGCCATTTCCCGAAGATCGCAGAAGACCGGCTCGATGATCTCAGTAAATTGACTGCCGTATCCGGGGACATCCGGATACGGCATGCCGCGCTCGATACGCTTACTGCAATCAATCCCACCAGAGCGGCACAAATGGCAGTGACAGCGCTCGCCGCCGCCGGCCCAAATGATTCTCTTGAGCCCTACCTAATCCCTTTTCTTACCCGTGTTGATGGAGATATTGCCTTGGCCTCAATCCTTCATAAAACTGAACTGAGTTCGAGCCTTCGAGCTCGCATCCGTGGAGCATTGGGGGCTGCCGGGCTTCATTCTACTCATCTTGGAAAAGCCCTGAACACCTCTTATAGCAAGACCTCTCCTACCATTGGCCTGCCCGCCTTCAGTCAGGAATGGATTGATTCTCTAGCTGCCGAGGTGAGGAAAGATGGGAATTCCGAGCGCGGCTCGAAGGTCTACCATCGAGATTCTCTCGCCTGCACTAAGTGCCATGTCATTTCAGGCCAAGGGCAGGAATTTGGACCCGAACTGACAGCTGTGGGAGCTGGTTTGCCTCTGGAAATCATCATCGAATCCGTAGTCTGGCCTCGACGCCAGATCAAGGAAGGCTACCTCTCCACTGCCATTACGACCCGGGATGGCCTTGTGGTAAGCGGCCATCTCAAACACGAGGACAGCCAGCGAATTGTCATTGAGGATGCTGTCACGAGGCAGCGCAGGACTCTGGCACCCAATCAAGTCCAACACCGTCAGGACGCTGGCACTATCATGCCTCCGGGCTTGACCGCTCAGCTGAGTCGCGAAGAACTCAGGGATCTCATGCGATTTCTCTCGGAAAAAAAGGGCAAATAGTCAGCGCCCTTTGATCAGGCCTCCGAAGTGATCTTCCGGTCCCTTAGTCAACCGATTGACTGATCTTCCCCGTCCTGCTGGAATTCACCGGACAATCAATTACCATATGACCCGTGTTATTATTCTGCTGGGCCTCCTAGGGCTGGCCATCGATCTCGGCTGCGCTCGACCTATCGAAGTCATCGTCTACTCAAAGACCTCCTGGTATCGCCACCCGGAGATTGCCCGCATCAACGGCTATCTCGCCACCCTCGGTGCGAAACATGATATTAACGTGAGCATCACCGAGAGCGCGGACGAGCTCAGCGCGCGAAATCTGCAGAACTACGATCTGATTCTGTTTAACAATGCCACCAATCTGGGGGAAAGCCTTACGGTCGAGGAGCGGAAACCTGTAATTCAATGGTTCAACGATGGTGGCGGCATCATGGTCATGCACGCTGGCATCGTTCAGAATGGAACATGGCCGGAACTTATAGAAATTGCAGGATGCGATTTCCATGGTGACTCCGAATTCATGGAGGCACGATTCCTCGTGGATCCTAAGGCGGAAGGAGATCCTATTCTAGCGGGAAAAAGTAAGGAGTTTAGATACACCGCGGACTGGCTGAACTTCGACAAATCCGTAACGGGCCTTCCAGGAGTGGAAGTTCTCCTCCGCCTTGATGAAAAGAGTTATGTCCCGGTTCGAGACCATCCATCCTACACGGAGATGAAGCCAATGGGAGATGACCACCCAATCTGCTGGCGACGCAACATGGGCGATGGACGGTATTTCTATACCGGGCTCGGACACGACATCAAATCGATCGACACCCCCTTTGGACGCGCTCATCTCCTTGCGGCAATCAGATGGACCGCTGGTCGTGCAAAGTAACTGAAAGATCCCCGGAGAGAAAATATCTCTTACTCCTTTATCGTTTCATGAACGCCATCCGCCTCGCCATCTACTGCCTCCTGCTCGGACACTCCTCGGCGCACAGTGCACCACCTCCCAATGTTGTCATTTTCCTTGTGGATGATATGGGGTGGGGTGATCTGGGATGCTACGGCAACGAAGTCATCCAATCTCCACACCTCGACAAGTTTGCCACGGAAGGGATCCGTTTCACCCAGTGCTATTCGGCCTGTGGAGTCTGCTCGCCATCCCGCTCATCAATTCTCACAGGACGTACCCCTTATCGCAACGGCGTCTGGCGCTGGATCCCGGGAGGCCATTCCTGCCATCTTCGAGAAAGTGAAATCACCTTCCCGGAACTTCTGAGAGAGAAAGGCTACGACACCTGCCATGTTGGCAAATGGCACCTCAATGGACATTTCAACAGCACCAAACAGCCCCAGCCGAACGACCATGGCTACAACCACTGGATGGCCACCCAGAATAACGCAGCGCCCAGCCACAAAAACCCCAAAAACTTTGTTCTCAACGGGGAACCGATGGGGCTGCTCGAAGGATACGCCGCGCCGCTCGTCGCCCAGGAGGGAGTACGCTGGCTGAAAGAGGTGCGCGACCGAGACAAGCCATTCCTTCTCTCGGTTTGGACTCACGAACCCCACCTTCCCATCGAATCTGCAGAGGAGTTCATGGAGCCCTACCTCAACATCAAGGATGAGGGGATCCGACAGCACCACGGCAACATCACACAACTGGATCACGCCTTTGGAATAGTGATGAAAGCTTTGGATAAACTCGGGCTGCAGGATAACACCATAGTTTTCTTCACCTCCGACAACGGCCCGGAGGGAAAAGGCAACAAGGGCCGCACCCGGGGTTCAACCGGGGGGCTGCGCGGTCGGAAGCGGGATAGCCACGAGGGCGGCATCAGGGTCGCTGGGATGGTTCGCTGGCCCGACAAGATCATGCCGGGATCGGTAAGCGATGTCCCGGTGATTGGCTCCGATATATTCTCCACCGTTCTAGACGTGACAGGCATTCCCCTGCCCGACGATCGCACCATCGACGGGGTCAGCATGGTGCCCGCTTTCGATGACAACCCCGTCAAGCGCCCTGTCCCTCTCTTCTGGCGTAACCACATTGCTCCAGCAACCAGCCACGCGGCACTTCGAATTGGAGATTGGAAACTGATATCCAATGTCAGCTTCGATACATTCCAGCTCTATCAGATTCAGACCGATTGGAAGGAGGAACACAATCTCGCTTCGGAAAAACCGAAAAAGCTCGAGGAGATGAAGGAAACCTTCTTCAAAGTCCTGAAAGGGATCGAGGCTGAGGGGCCACTCGACTGGGTGGGCCAATATGGACAGCGCAGAGTAACCGAAGAACAAAACTGATCACCTACCATGAATAAGCAATTCTACTCCATCCTTATTACAGCCCTTTGCTCGGCAATTGCACTCGCGGATTGGCCTCAATTCCAAGGCCCAAATCGTGATGGAACCTCGAGCGAGTCCGGTTTGCTACGCAGCTTCCCGAAAGAAGGCCCAAGGATCATCTGGGAGAAGGCTCTGGAGCAGGGCTTCGGCGGATGCGCCATTGACGGGAACGACCTCTTCATTGTCGACCGGGTAGCGAAGACAAAGGATATGTTGATCTGCTTGGACGCCACTACGGGCAAGGAACGGTGGCGCTACGAGAGCCCGTCAGAGGGAGAGCCTTCGTTCCCTGGATCCCGGAGCGTTCCTACTGTCAGGAAAGACGCCGTGTATTTTATCGGATCATTCGGACGAGTACATTGCGTGGATCGGGCTACCAGAAAAGCCCGTTGGCAGATTAAAATGTCCGAGAGATATCCAGATGCGGAGACGCCAAAATGGGGCTACGCGCAATGCGCACTCGTCATCGACGACATTGTTGTTGTTACTCCCTTTGGCTCGGAGACGGGTGTTGCCGCCTGGCACCGCAACACCGGTAAAGAGGTCTGGCGGAGCGGCCCCATCGGAAATTCACACTCCTCTCCCACTCTGCTGGAGATTGCAGGAGAACAGCACATCGTCCTGACCACAGTAGTAAATCAGGGAAGTAAGGAGGGCCTTATTACCAGCTATAGACCGAACGACGGAAAAACTCTGTGGCAGACCTCCCATTACTATAACAGGATTCCGATTCCTCCCGTGACCAAGGTCAGCAATACTCTTCTCTTCGCTACTGGGGGCTACGACTGTGGATCCAAGATGCTTTCCATTGAGCGACAGGGGAACAGCTACATGCTGAGTGAAAAGTGGTCCATCCAGAAAGGATCCCAGATTCACCCTCCCTTCGTTATCGCCGACCATCTCTATTTCCTCGCCAATGAGAACTCTAATCATCGAGTCGCCGCAAAGCGTAAAACCGGGGGGTTGAGCTGTTGGTCCCTTGATGGCGAAGAACTGTGGCGTACGGGAAACGACCCCTTCATGGGACGAGGCGCAAGCCTTTACGCCGATGGCATGCTGATAGTTCAAGACGGAGAAAAGGGCGTACTGCGCCTTGGGGAAGTCAGCAAAGGAGGCTTTCGCGAGCTTGCCTCTGCAAATGTTTTCGGAAGCGATCTTGAAAAGAACTTTGACCTCAAATTCTGGAGCCCTATGGCCCTCAGTAAGGGGCGCCTTTACATGCGAGGACAGAATCGCTTGCTCTGCGTCGACTTGAAGAAATAATATCCACCTCCTTGGACATATCATGAGAATCCTTATTTCCCTCTGGCTTACTACCTGCCTGGTCTCCTTCGCAGCTCAAAAGCAACCTAATATTGTCTTCATTTTCAGTGATGATCATGCGCCACATGCGATCGGCGCCTATGATGGCTGGCTGAAGAGCACGAACCCGACGCCCCACATTGATCGTCTTGCATCAGAGGGAATGCTTTTCGACAAAAGCTTCTGCACCAACTCAATTTGCGGTCCGAGTCGAGCAGTGATTATTACCGGAAAGCACAGCCACAAGAACGGCTTCATGAACAACGGGAACAATTTCGACGGTTCCCAGCAAACATTTCCCAAGCTTCTGCAAAAGGCAGGATACCAGACCGCGATGTTCGGAAAGTGGCACCTCAAATCGAAGCCTCAGGGATTCGACAAGTGGATGGTCCTTCCCGGACAGGGCCTCTATTACAATCCTGATCTCCTGACTCCCGAGGGAAAAACCACCATCGAAGGACATTGCACGGACGTTGTAACTAACCTGGCCGTTGACTGGCTCAAAAAAGGACGCAATCAGGACAAGCCATTTCTCCTGATGTGTCAGCACAAGGCACCCCACCGCAACTGGATGCCAGCCCTCCGTCATCTGCACTTGTGGGCGGATGAGGATCTGCCAGAGCCTAAAACACTCTTTGACAACTGGGAGGACAACGCCAGCCCGGCACGCTGGCAGGAACTTGAGATCGATGGCCATATGGACCTTCAGTTCGACCTCTTCTACAATCTGACTCCTGCCTACAAGGGGGCGGATAAGAAGGGCATGTTTGACAAGTCTGCATGGCGCAACATGTCACGGATGACACCCACACAACTGACCGCATGGCGTGACCATTACGCGCCGCGTGATGCAGAGCTAAAGAAAGCAAACCTCAAGGGTAAAGACCTTGTTCGCTGGAAATACCAGCGATACGCCAAGAATTATCTCCGTTCTGTCCGAGGTGTCGATGAAAGCGTTGGGACCTTGATGCGGACGTTGGATGATATGGGAATCTCCGACAATACCATAGTGGTTTACTCCTCGGACCAAGGATTCTACATCGGAGATCATGGCTGGTTCGATAAGCGCTGGATGTATGAAGAGTCTCTTTTGATGCCTCTGATCATCAAGTGGCCGGGGGTGACAAAGCCCGGTTCGCGCGATAAAGAACACATGGTTCAGAATCTCGACTACGCCGAAACCTTTTTGGAAGCCGCAGGAGTAGCAATTCCAGATGATATGCAGGGCCGCTCCCTTGTGCCACTCCTCAAGGGACAGAGCCCGAAAGAATGGCGGGATAGCATTTATTATCACTACTATGAATACCCGAGCGTCCATCAGGTGCCTCGACACAACGGAATAAGAACTGAGAGATATAAGCTCATCCAGTTCTACGAATTCGGTGAGTGGGAATTTTACGACCTTAAAGAAGATCCAGATGAATTACAAAATCTCTACAAGGATGAGAAATACGCAGCTCAGATTTCCCAGATGAAAAACCAGCTCGAGGGATTGCGGCGCAAATATGATGATAACACTGTCGGACCTGTGAAACCTGCGGCCTGGCGCCAGAAGCACCGCACCAAACAATTCCGGGTCCAGGACGAGCTGTAATCCTTACTGCACCCGGCCCAACGATCTTCTCATCAAGGATCGCATGCCTTCCTCGGAATACTCTGAGATTCAGAAACTGAACAGCCATGCCTCCCGTAATGAAGCTCCTCTCTCTACCGGCTCTTCTTATCGCCATTGGAAGCCTCTTCTCCTGTGGACCAATCTCTCGGATCTATGACCAGCCCCCACCCTCCTCACGCTATCTTGCTGGGATTGGCGTGGCCGCCGCCCCACAGAGCGAACCCATCAATCCTGCAGAAGCCTCCAAATTCTGGGATGGAGACTCTCTGCTTGGCCCCACTGCAATCCACATCGTCAGGGCTGAGCAGAAAGCTTACTTTTACAAGGGCGGCCAGCTTGCGGGCGTGACGCCCGTCTCAACGGGAAACTCGAAATACACGACAAAGCCGGGCAATTTCACGGTGACCCAGAAGTCTGTAGACTACTACTCCAGAACCTACGGCACCATTGTAGACCTCGCGACCGGAACAGTCGTTAACGACGATGCTGATTCCCGTAAGGATAAGCCGGGACCCGGGCAAAAGTTCGTCGGTTCACCAATGCCTCACTTCCTCCGCTTTAACCAAGGCGTTGGCATGCATGCAGGACACCTCCCAGGCTACGCGGCCTCTCACGGCTGTGTCCGTCTCCCCGCAGACCTCGCGAAGAAATTCTTTGAGAACGCCGAAATCGGCACGCCGGTTATAGTAGAATAACTGCAACAGGACAGCTGTTTTGAACCTTGCCATCTGAAACCTCACACTCCTGAAAATGCGTAACATAGTGATGACCCTGATCGGCCCCGACCGACCTGGCCTTGTTGAAGAATTGTCGGCTACCGTCGCCTGTCATCGCGGAAACTGGGAGGAGTCCCGCATGTCTCACCTCTCCGGCAATTTTGCGGGTATGCTCAGAATCCAGTGCCCGGAAGAAACCTACGAAAACCTTCTTTCCTCCCTGCGATCCCTCGAAAACCTAACTGTCTCGGTGTCAGAGGAACTCCCCGAGACCGGTCACAGCCAAAAGATCATCTCCTTCGACGTCATAGGAAACGACCGACCTGGAATCATTCAGGAGCTCGCCTCCGCCATCGTCAGAACCGGGGGCAACGTAGAGGAGCTCTCAAGCCATCTTGAGTCGGCCCCACATGCCGGCCATCCGGTCTTCAAGGCTACGGGCACGGCAACCGTCAAAGAGGACTTCGATGAGGAGGGTCTCATCGAGGCCCTCGAGGGCCTGGGAGCCGACCTCGCGGTCAGCATCGAGCACTAGGCCTCAGATCCTCCTCAATCCTGAGAACCTTGACGACCCTTGTCAGGACTCTTGTGTTCCATCTCGAGAAAATTCGAAAGGAGCTGCTTCCCCCCTTCAGTAAGAATTGATTCAGGATGAAATTGCACTCCGTGAACGGGAAACTCACGATGCCTCACCCCCATAATCAGGTCTCCACACCACGCAGTTTGCTCCAGGCATTCTGGGAGAGAATCTTTACGTATGATCAGAGAATGATAGCGGGTTGCTTCGAGAGGAGTATCTAACCCTCGAAAAACACCCTCTCCGTTATGCTCGATCATGGAAGTTTTTCCATGCATCAATTGCTCCGCACGGACAACCTCCCCCCCATAGACCTGCCCTATCGATTGATGCCCGAGACATACACCCAGAATGGGAACCTCTGACCCGAACTGGCGGATCACCTCACAACTGACTCCCGCCTCATTGGGACTACAGGGTCCCGGAGATATGCAGATGCGTTGCGGCTTGAGGTCCTTGATATCCTCGATCGTCACCTCGTCATTACGCCGCACTTCCATTTGTGCGCCCAGCTCACCAAAAAACTGGACGAGATTATACGTAAAGGAGTCATAGTTATCTATAACAAGCAGCATGAGACTTAAGTTAGGTTGACGCCTCGGCAATGAGCGGGGTGCGATACAGGTAAATCCTTTTCGAGGCCGGGTGAACCATAAACGCTACCAAGATCAGGTTCCTGCTAACTTTCCAGAGTATTGGCCAGAGCAATGGCTCTCAGCATTCCCATCGCCTTGTTGACAGTCTCACGGTATTCGTAGACCGGATCACTATCTGCCACTACTCCAGCACCAGCTTGCACATAAACTTTTCCATCCTTGAGAAGGCACGTCCGGAGGGCAATGCACGAATCATGGGCTCCATCCCATCCAAAGTAACCAACCGCTCCGGCATACGCGTTACGCTTGTTTCGCTCTAACTCGTTAATGATCTGCATAGCCCTGACCTTGGGAGCACCGCTGACTGTGCCTGCTGGAAAGGTCGCTCTCAGAACATCGTAGGAACTATGCTCCGGTGACAGTATTCCGGTGACGTTGGACACGATATGCATCACGTGGCTGTAACGCTCCACAATCATGAAATCGTTCACCTCCACTGTGGAATGAGCGGCAATCCGACCTACATCGTTCCTCGCCAGATCCACAAGCATGACGTGCTCAGCCCGCTCCTTTTCATCAGAAAGTAGATCTTCTGCCAGCGCATCATCTTCCTCAGCAGTCTTACCTCGCCATCGGGTCCCCGCAATAGGGCGGATGTCGATTTTTCCTTCGACACATCGCACATGAACCTCCGGAGAACTTCCCACTAGCGAAAAATCACCCAGCTCTAATATGAACATATAGGGAGACGGATTGACATGCCTCAGGGCACGGTAGAGATCGATCGGCGCCTTTTCGAATGGCGCCTCAAAACGCTGACTAGGGACAACCTGGAAAATATCACCGGCAGCGATATAGTCCTTTGCGGTCTTCACCATTGACTCAAAATGCTCCTGAGTAGTGTTGCTTACTGGCGCTGGGACATTCGTATCCTGAAGCCCGTTGAGCGCCGGCACGTGCAAGGGACGGTCGAGAACCTCAATGAGAGACGCCACTCTTCCCACGGCTTCATAGTACGCTTCCTCCTCTGTCGGATGATCGTCCAGCATGGCATTCGCAACGACCAGCAAACGCCGCAACTTGTGATCAAACAGAAGAACAGAGTCCGTGATCATAAATACCGCCTCTGGCAACTTGAGATCGTCAGGGGGCGGTTCACCAACGCTTGGCTCGAACTGACGAACTCCATCATAAGCGAGGTATCCGACAGCGCCTCCAAAAAACGGAGGTGCATCGCCGTGGCATACCGGATTGAAGCTGGACATGAACTTTTCCAGCTCAGCCAATGGATCTCTCTCCGCTGCGATGGTAGTTTCTTCCCCGCCCTTACGAATCACAACCTCACCACCATGCGCCTCAAAAACACGAGTCGGACAGCTCCCCACTATCGACCAGCGTCCACTGGCATCAGTGCTTTCCGCGCTTTCGAAAAGGAAAGCATGGCGGCCATCACGAATTTTGAGATAAGCAGAAAGCGGCGTTTCAAAATCAGCTGCCAGCTGCGCGTAGACCGGAACCACGTTCCCCCGCTCAGCAAGCGTGCGAAATTCTTCGAGCGAAGGTTTGACAGCAGGGGAACTCAAGGCGCGCGAGCATGACGGGGAACTCCCCATGAGCAAAGGTTAAAACCCTTACAAATGCGTTCCGATCGCAAGATCCATCTGATCCATCACCACGGGAGCAGGGCATGCCTTTACTTCTTCTCCACGAATCTCCACCCAGCAGGTGGGCTCAGACTGAGACGCGACGTGGATACCCAGATCCTCCCCAAGCCCCTTCGCCGATCTAATTTCACGAATCGCAGATATAGCCAGATCGGGACAATTACAATCGCCACTCAGATGACCAAGAATCACAGTCCTCAACCCGTGATCGAGGAGACCATCAACCAGATCAGCGGTCTGCAGATTAGAGAGGTGACCATGGCGGGAGGAAATCCGCTGCTTGATTGACCACGGCCTCTTGGTATCTGCATCCAGCATTTTATCGTCGTAATTGGCTTCAACCAATAAGACGTGAACACCCTTGAGCCGATCCCGCACGAGGTTCGTCACAAAGCCGAAATCCGTCGCCACTCCGATACCAGCATTACCAGCCCGACAGATAAATCCTACAGGGTCAACTGCATCGTGAGGCAGGGCAAAAGCTTCCACAGTGACTTCTCCAATCTTGAATGCCTGCCCGTGCTGAAAGATGCGCCAGTCCACGCTACCAGTTACCCGTTCGCCAAGGGACTCACGCGTCAAGGCAGTTGTAAAAACCGGAGTCGAACGCTTGCGAAGAAAGACCTCCAGCCCACAGGTGTGATCGCGATGCTCATGGGTCAGCAAGATTCCATCCAGGGAATCTGGGTCGACCCCCACCTGCTCCAATCTTCTGCTTAACTGCCTGGCACTCAGCCCTGCATCCACCAGCATGGTCGTGTCTCGAGCCTTAATCACGGCAGCATTCCCCCCACTCCCACTTCCCAGAACTGCCACCTTCATCTGGATACTAGGCTAAAGAGCCTGCCTATGGACCGCCAGATTGAATTTCACAATTCCCCTCCGTTTTCGAGGATTCCCAAATGCATAGTTCCTATGTTAGTCTTCCGCGTAGCCTCTTACCTTCGAACGACGGCCTTACTCAGCCTTTCCTATCTTGAAATCCGCCTACCTTTTACGCTGGCTTGGTCACTTCAAAGCAGCGACTGCCCTGACCCTGACTCTCACAGTGGTCAGCCTCGGACTAATATTCTACTGGCTCAACAACCATGGCTTTGAGGGGCGCTGGAGCCAGCGTATTGCCGACGAGCTGGCTCGCCGGGGAATCCATGCGGATTTTGAATCTGTTCGCTTCTCCCCGACCAAGGGAGTCATCGCCACAAACCTCCAGATTTTCACTGATGAATCCCGTAGCACGGTGACGGCCAAAATTCCCGATCTACGATTGGATGTCGATCGCGGCAAGGCATTCAGAGGCCAGCTTCAGATTCGCAGGGTCTACCTAGAGAATGCCGAGCTAATAATCCCAGTAACAGCCGACACTCCCCTTCAGATAGACAATCTTACGGGTCGTCTCAGTGTTGACCGACACGATCGCCTAATGATCGAGACCACCGGAGGAACCTTCAGAGGCATGAATATCCAGACAAATATTGCTCTGGATAATTTCGATCCCGATAAGCTGCGGGAAGGAGCAGGACCTGATGAAAGCAGCAGGAGGAGAGTCAACTTTACTGAGGACCTGCTCCGAGAACTGGATTCATGGTCTTTTCCCGACCACTCTTCCCCCTCTCTCCAGCTTGAAGTGAAGGGTAGTTTCAATCGCACTGCTGCGATCCGCACTTCCATTTCCCTGAGCGCCCCCAACCTTATGAGAGGCCGTTACAGGATGCAGGATGTTCGTCTCTCGGGTGAGCTCGGCAATCGAAGTCTCAGCGTGGAGGAGCTGTCCTTCACAGACGGCGTGGGCAAATTCAGCCTGCAGGCGCATTATGACCTCGAGGATAAAACTGGTGGATATGAAGGAACTTCTTCAATTCAGATTGTAGACTTATTGCGAGAGGGCCTCGAAGACGACAGTCTTAGTGAATTCAACCCCGAAGTGGCCCCTCAGATAAGAGCACGCGGCAGGTTTACCCTCCGGGACGGAACGATGGACCTGAGTGCCATTGGTTCTCTCTCCTGTAAGTCCTTCCGCTTTCTTGGAATCCCCTTCGAGAGTATCAATACGGATTTTTCGTGGAAAAATGGGGACATCTACCTCCGCGACCTGGTCGTAAACCACGAATCCGGAGCATTGGCTGGCGAAGTCAAGGTGAAGAACGACCTTGTTCAATATCGCACCCAGACCAGCCTGCCTCTCTCTGTCTACCGTCCCTTCATTGGCGAGCAGTCAGGCTTGGAGCGAGTACTCACAGAGAGCGAATTCGATGACGACAGCAAAATTCTGATCAATGCCCGGGGCTCAGTATGGAGGAAAAACCTCAGTGACTGGGACGCTACAGGCACCTTCCGGCTTGAGAATTTCCGACATAACGGAGTTCCAGTCAAACTTGCCACCGCCGGGTTCTCGATGTCTCCCCTCGACTACATTTTCGATGACCTCAAAGCGGTGTTCGACTATGAAGGCAATGGGGAGGAGGTCAGCAAGGGAAGAACCGGGACAGGCACAGTGCTTGCTGAGCAGGTTCATTTTGACGCAAAGGAGAAACTCACCCGCGTGGAAAAACTGGAGGGCACAGCATGGCCCGGTCCCATCCTCCAGCTGTTCAACCCAAAGATTTCCAGGCATGTAAGCGAAACCTACCGCTTTCGTGAACCTCCGCATCTTGCTTGTGCTGGTGTGATTGACCACCTGAATCCCGGACACCGGACCGACATCCAGACAGTAATACGGGCAAATGGTGATACCGACTTCGATTTGCTCGGTCGACCCATTCAGATCAGCGAGCTCTCGGCCACTATTCGCACCAGTTATCGAAAGAACGAAGTGTCGGCGCTGAATATGAATATTTTCGGAGGCTCGGTCGGCGGACTTATCACCCAGCAATCCCATCCGAACCGATTAGCCATTCAAATTCAGGGTCAGGGTCTGGAGGCCTCTCAAATTGGTCAAACTTACCGTCTCTCAAAAATTGTGCCCGGAAACCTTACCCTTTCCATCGCAGCGCAGGCAACTGAGCACGAAGATAACTCAGGCGCGGGGAAGTGGGAGCTGAATGGCTCCTGCAACGTGGGCCAGTCGGTCTATAATGGTGTTCACATCAGTAATGGAACGACACAATTCGGGTTCGACCCAAAAGGATTGCACCTGACAAACACCAAGCTGACCTTCGACTACTCGAACTATGTGCTGCGATCGCGTCATGGGGGCCCTCTCAACGCAGAACTTGATATCGAGCGTCTTCACTACGACCCCGAAAACGGGAGAACCGAGATTGTAAATTTACAGGGCAGCGCATGGCCCGGCCCGCTCCTACGCATTGCCGATCCCGAAACTGCCGAATATATCGAGGAGTTGCTCGGCTTCCGCGAGCTTCCAACTCTGAGCGCCTCGGGTCGTTTTGACCACAGCGAGGACGGAGGCGACACTCTCATTAATATCAATATCGAGAACCCGGGAGTCACCGACTACGAATTTCTTGGCAAGAAATTGCAGCTCAACGGCTTCTCCGCCAAGATCACCAGCAAGGCAAACCATCACGATATCTCAGACCTAAGGTTCCAGACTTTTCAAGGGAGTGGAGCTGGAGCCCTGACGGTGAAAGAGAATCCCCAAGGTAAAACTCTTATTGAAGGAGGGATCCGCTGGGACAATATGAGCCTCTCTAAAATTGGGCAAAAGTTCTCGTTTGAAAAAGACGCGTTAGGAGCAATCACTGGCCGACTGGATTTCACGACTCTTGCAAATGACACTCGGTCACTGAACGGTAAAGGCGTGATAGGATTGAAAAATGGTCAACTTTTCAACGTTCCCATCTTCGGACCTCTCTCCCTTCCTCTCGGGACGATTCTTGGCAAGGGATACAGTCACGAGCAGGCGCGAGATGCTTCTGCTACCTTTGTGGTCAAAGATGGCGCTGTGTTCACCAAGGATTTACTTACCTCAACACCCTCAACCACTTTCGTCGGAGAAGGATTTATCGATCTGAACGAAAATGAGATGGATCTTACCATGCGAATGAATGCCAGAGGCCTTTTAGGATTGGTGACCTTGCCTCTTGCTCCTCTCAGAGGACTCTTCCAGTTCCGCGGGCAGGGCCCTCTCAAACAGCCAGTGTGGCGAAGTGCCCCGTTCACGGCACCCGACGAGGGCGAATCACACCCAATTTTCAAGGATCCGCCTCGCGCTCAGATTGTTCCGGAACGGTGACGCGTGGGAGACGGGCAACAAACGCCTCTAGTTCTATGCTTCTCTCTGTCACCGGGGCTTGCGCCCCGGGTTATTCTACGGCACCTTGTTTGTGAGAATCAGAAAAGTGAACCACGATGAGTGATCCTATTGCCCTTAAAGAGGAACATCTGAAAGACATTCCTTCCACCGAGCAGGCCGCTAACGATCTGCGTCAAGCAGCTGGCATCAAGAGCCGCGACATCGCCCAGAGTGCCGAAGAACGAGCGCAATTACTTAAGGACTCGGCCGCTCAGAAGGCTCAGAAGCTCCGCGATTTTGCAGGTGAAAAGGCCGCCCAGTTTGCAGACGTCGCCGGCGAGAAGGCATCTCAATTCAAGGATGTGGCCGGCGAGCACTGGGGCGAAACAAGGGTCAAAGCTCGGGAAATTCAAGCTGACCTCGAAGAATATGTACGCCAGCACCCGTCCAAATCTCTTCTGGTTGCAGCAGGGGTTGGATTTCTCGTGGG
>DFWB01000375.1:1000-19566 GCA_002380675.1 Akkermansiaceae bacterium UBA4145 | reverse complement strand
TTTCATTCAGTTCCTTCAGAAGGTCCAACTGACGCCTTTGCTCGCCTCCAGCAGTGTTTGCCTCGATATGCTCTACCAGCTTTTTGGGATCGGAATGCTTTGTGTCCACATACGTCCCCTGAAAGGCCCCGGGTAAAAATGCCGACTGCCAGTTCTGGGTCTCCTGGATGGGGTAACCGCCAGGGCACATGGCCACGAAGCCCGGAAGGTTCTGATTTTCCGATCCAAGGCCATAGGTGACCCATGATCCCATGGCGGGCCTTACAAGACGGCCATCCCCGCAATTCATAAGAAGCAAAGAGGGCTCATGATTGGGAACATCCGCATACATCGACCGAATCACACAGAGGTCGTCGGCCATGCTGCCAACGTGGGGAAAGAGACTGGAAACCTCCAATCCGGACTGCCCCATGTGCGAAAATTCGAACGGCGACTTGAAGGCCGCCCCGGTAGGCCTTTCCGTCTTAAGCATTTTGGGCAATTCCTGACCATGGAGCTTGGTCAGCTCCGGCTTTGGGTCAAAGGTATCGAGGTGAGAGGGGCCCCCGTTCATGAACAGATGGATGACCGCCTTGGCTTTGCCTGGAAACTGAGGGCGTCGCGGCGCGAGCGGATTCAGGCCGATACCAGCCCCGGGCTTCTCCGCCGCTGCAACAAGCCCGGGGACCCCGTTGAGAGCCACCCCGGCCATACCCATACCGCAACGCGATAAAAGTTGCCGCCTCGTCAGAAAGAGGTGTTCGGGGTCTGCTGCGTGATGTGTCATCGCTCTGGTAAGGGCCAGTTGTCCGGCGGTCAGTCGACGTAAAGAAACTCGTTGGAGAGAAGCAAGACTTGCGCAAGCAAGGGCCACCGATCCAGCGCGGGACCGGAGAACCCCTCCCGGGCCTCCGCAAGAGGAACAGGCTCCCCCCGCTCGTGGATGACAGGGCTCCAGAGAAAGCTGTCCCACGCTTCGCTCCCGGTTGACTCGACTAGGAAGTCAATTGCCTCCCCTGCTGTGACCTCCAGACTCAGCGGCGTCTGAGCCTTTTCCCCGGGGACTACAGTCCATTGTCCGGCAATCGAACGGCCGGCGACTACAAGGCCCCGCACGGCATCGCCCTTAAGACCAGGTCTGGAAAGCTCCCCGGCAATTTCAATGGTCGTAGTTCTGGGAGCAACCCACCGAAGAATAGCAGCGTGGTCACCGTTTCCCGGGTGGCCCCCGCCAGCATGCCAGTGCACCCATCCGGTCTTCGATCCCGGCAACTCAGGGCCTCCCTGCCACACTTTCCCAGTATAGTGAGCCAAGGGCGTGAATTCCACCCGCCCGGTGTCACGGAGCAGGCGGCCATGTCCATAGCTCCATGCTCCCGAAGTCTGGGACTGCTCCCCGGAGGTGGATCCAATAAAGCGTTCTGCCCCTGCCGTTTCTGCAAGGGAGGGATTACGTTTGAGAATCTGATTATAGAGCACCCTTATTCGCACTCGCTCATTTTCATGCCCCGAGGACATCCCGGCTGCAGCCTTTGCCTGCTCGTGCATGAAAGGGCTGTTCATGAGGTAGAGGGCCTGATTCGGCGTGGTGGTGGAGGCACGTTTCACAACGGGCTGACTGGAATCTGGAAAGTCGAAGATTCGAAAGAAGGACGGCGTATTCTGGCGCTCAATAAGGCCATAAATTGTGCGGCGAGGCGGAAACGGAGCTTCGTGGATTTTCACGGGGCGGCCTCCCAACCGGAGTTCGAGATGGCCGCTCACCTGCAAGGTCGTATCACGCCAGGACTCGAGGTCCTTCCGGTGACGATTGCTGCGGACATAATACTGATTTTCAGGGTCACTCTCCGCGTGCTCTGGGCCAGCCTTGCTACTGCGCCGCCAAGCCTGAGAGGTCATGATATGCCGAATCAGGGCCTTGACCGACCAATCCTGCTCCTGAAGATAAAGAGCAAGGTGGTCGAGAAGGTCCTCGTGAAGCGGGGGTGGAGCCTGCAATCCAAAATCTCCCGGAGTGTTCACAAGCGGGCTCCCCATGACATGCATCCAGACACGGTTTGCACAAACCCGGGCCGTTAAAGGATTCCCCTTGCGGGTCAGCTCCTCTGCGAGCTCAAGACGGCCACTGCCTTTCTTGAAAGTATTGGCAGGGTCTTCCCGAAAGAAGGCCGGAAATGCTCGAGGAACCTTCGGGCCTCGGCTGGATTGCTGCCCCCGCTCAAAGATAACCGGCTCCCGGGGCTTTGGTCGATCCCGGACAGCCATTGCCCTCGGGGGCGCAAATTCCGATTTGCCCTCTAGCTCGTCCATCTTGGCCAAGAGCCCCCGGTATTTGCCTCTTTCGGTCTGGTTGAGCTGCGAGAGAGCCTTCTTCCGATCAAAGTCGAGGCGGTCAGGAGGCCGTTGGTAGTCCTTGATCTTTTCCGCCGCATAATCATGCGCGGCATTTGCCCGCTTAAGAAGCTCTCGGCGAAACGCCCGGTAGCCGGGCGAGTCCTCAGGGGAGGCAATCACGGGCAATTCTCCCTCAGGAACCTCCTCCGTACTATCGAACACACCGTAGAGGCCATAGTAATCTCGCATGGTGAGCGGGTCACTCTTGTGATCATGGCAACGCACACACTGCATAGTGAGCCCCATCGTGCTCCGGAACGTGACATCAATCCGGTCCGCAATGATGAGGTCATGCTTGTTCAGGTAGCGGCGTCCCAGAGTAAGAAAGCCCAGGGCGGCCTGCTCTCGCACTGGCACATCCATCAGGTCAGCCGCAATCTGCCTCCGGAGAAACTCATCATAAGGCAGGTCCTTATTCAGAGCCTCTATGACCCAATCCCGATAGGTGAACGCAAAGGGAAAGAGGCGTCCGGCTGTAAAATCGTAGCCCTTGGTATCCGCATAGCGAGTAACGTCCAACCAGTGGCGCGCCCAGCGCTCCCCATAGTGCGGAGAAGACAGGGCCTTATCAATCATGCGAGCACTCCATTCTGGCAGAGGCTCCTCCGTTGCCCCAGAGACCTGAGAGCCGAGAGCCGCCGGAGGCTGAAGCCCAGTAATGACATGCCACGCCCGGCGCAGGAGCACCTCGCGGGCGGCATCAGGCACCGGTTTAAGGTTTTTCTCCCTCTGGCGAATAGCCAGAAGCTCATCCACAGGGTGGCTCTTTCCCGCAAGAGACGGACGGGCAGGCAACTGAAAAGCCCAATGCTGCTCCGCGGATGCGGCGCAGGCCCTCGTGGCGCCAGCCACCAAGGGAAGCACCGCGATCCCGGGAAGGAACAGGGAAAGAACTCGCATACGAACTGGGTTTCCCAAAAATGTGCCCGCCGCGCGACATTTCCGCAAGGGCAAGTCGCCCAGCTGAGAACTCAAAAAGACCGATTGAACGAAAGCATTAACCCATGAAACCTCGAACTGTAGTCTCCGGCTACCAGATCACCGACATCAAATTCAGGGGTTGGATCAAGCACCGTCCGATCTGAAAAGGCATACTGATAGGCAAGGTCGACGGTCCACGTTGCCGCCCTGTAGCTTACCCCGGCACTCAGCCAGTGCCGATCCGCATCGGCAATTGCCGGGTTGAAATTCAGATCCGGCTGGCTGTTCTCGATGAAAATATAGCCTGCGTTGAAGGCCCAAGTTTCGTTGGGCGCATATGTCACCCCGAATCCATACATGAAGTTAGACTCCCAGTTAAAGGGGATTGGATTGTCTGGCAGCGGTGCCTGACGCAGGGTTGGAACTTTCAGGCGCCTCCAATTTACCCACTCAACATTAGCTTCCAGTGTCCACTGCTCGTTCGGCCGAAATGCGTATCCTGCAACCAGAGTATCCGGAGTAACCAGGTCCAAGCCCGCCTCGGGAATGGCCAGGCCAATTCCCGGGGCCGCCGCCGACCCCGAAAGGTCGAGTTCGGTCTTAGCCCGATAGGTGAGGCCGAAGGAGTGTCGGCCACCAGGCTGCCACAACAGCGAGGCAATCCAGCTAGTGGAATAATCATCTCCCTCGAAGCCAAATTCCGCAGGCGGATTTGGCGGAGGCAAAAATTGCTTCAGAGTCCCGTCAGCATAAGTCAGGGCAAGCCCCCCTCCGATGGAGAGGTCGGAACTCAACTCATACCCAAGGACACCCCAAGCAGTGGCGTAGGTAAGGTCGGTCTCGGTTGCAACCGCTCGGAAAGGCGTGCTTGCACCCCAATCCGTACGCAGGCCAAAGGGCGCATTCAGGCCAACCCCCGCGGACAGGCGGTCGTTGAGCGGAGCAGCAGCATAAAACTGAGGAAGGGGAATAAACTCAGCCTTGTTCTGGTGGCTTCCACCATCGATCGCTGTTTCTCCATCTATTCCGAGGCGCACACCGTAAACGCCGATATGGACTGCCGCGGAATCAAGCTGCGTCAATCCAGCAGGGTTATAGAAGACCGCAGATGGGCGGTCCGCGGTTGCGACAAACGCATTCCCTCGTGAGGCCGCAAAGGGGTCCTGGACGGGTATGTAGAAGCCATTGGCGTAAAGACCCGTCATCGTAGCCAGCAGAAGGCAGATGATTCGCATAACAGGCGGGGCAGAAAACCGGAGGGGTGGAGAGGGTGTCATCTTAGGGGGGGCGGGTTCGTGCGCTTTCACGGGGATTCAAAAATGGAGTGTTCCTCTGTGAGGAAAATAGACGATCTGGAAAGGTCGCAGAATCTGGCCTCGTCCTCAATAAGCTTCTCGTGAGCTGCCACGCCCTCAGGCGTTTGCATTGCTTCGAGTAGCTCCTCATGGGAATTCCACCAGATTTCCGTAATTCCGTCGTAGGGCCCGGCAGCCCCACGGCCCTCTTGTGCCACTTGGTTGAGGGGGGATTCCAGAAGATGGCTCTGGACATATTTCCCGGCATTAAGAGCTTCTGCGAAGCTTTTCACAAGGGGGCCGTGATTCTCTTTCCAGTAGCGGAAGAATTCCTCCTGAGGCATCCCGGCTTTACGGTGAACGCAGTAAACGAGTTTAATCATTTTAGTTGGGTGTGTTGGTAATCTTTCTAGGGGAGAGCGCTAGTCAACAAAGCGAGACCAGAACAGTTCGTTCCCCACGAGGTCAGCAGCTAGCTCTTCGAATGGGTCATGGGGAGCCCGTTCGATCCGGGAAACGTCAAATCCAATACGCAATCGAATCTCACTCTGGCTGGGGTCCGGGAGAAAGTCGAAGGCGCCACCGTGGTGTGCTATACGCATACAGGCCCCAATTAGGCTCAGGGTTTCCCTGGGAGGCTCTTCCGCACTCGAGCTCATGATAACAGCAAGAAGCGCACGCAGCGGGCGGGCAGGAAAAACCAGCTCTAGTCCAGAAAGGCATTCCTCGAGCCGAACAAGCCCATCGCCCTCAACAACCCTCGCAAGGGACTCGACCAGAGGAATCACTACTTCCCGGAGGCTCTCGAGCGGGCCGGGCCAGTCAGGTGGAACGCCGCGTGCCTCGCTCCATTCGACGACGGGGCTTCCAGAGACCGCTGGCTCAAGCACATCCCGAACGCTGCATCGATTATTATAGTCGAGACTGGCCGGGCTAGTCAGATCCGCAGGGAGATAAGAATGCACCGCACCGAGAAACGACAGGTGCCGGCGATACAATTCGCGCCAGGAAAGTCCCTCGTGGCCAATAGCCTCGGAAAGGGATCTCTCCCGCGGATCTTCCGCGATGCGGACTACTATTCTCAAGGCCTCTCCAACATGGCGGATACCGGAATCTCGGAAAACCGCCAGAGCCGCAAGCGACATGATCCGATCCGATGCCGCAAGCATATCTACGCTCATCATTTTCTGGCGGACGAGCTCTTCCCTCTCCAGCCGGACAATATACAGCTCCATGGCCCTCTTAAGTGTGACTTCCAGCTCCGGGACTTCCCACGGCTTGGTCACATAGCGATAAATGCCACCCTGGTTGACCGAGGAGACGGCGGCATCAATATCCGCGTATGCCGTGGAGAGTATTCGAACCACCCCGGGCTTGAGGAGGGCTACCTTTTCGAGAAAGTCGCTGCCAGTTTCCTTTGGCATTCGTTGGTCGGTCACCACCACTCCGATCTCGTCCTGGTATTCGCGAAACCGTTCCAAGCCCTCCATTCCATCTTCTGCAAGGACGATCCGGAACGTTTTCCCGAAGAGCTTGGCAAAATATTTTCGTGTCTTCTGTTCATCATCGACAAACAGAATGAGGTGTTGGCGATAATCGAGAGTTGGCTGGCTCATTTTTCCCACGCTTGTTGAAGATCCGCAGTATCCACCTCCGCCTCATGCAGGAGGCTCTCTTCCTCAGGCCTGGCTGCGGAAAGATCAGGCTCTCCAGTATCCATCTCTCCCTGCCAGGGCTGGGGGATGATCACACGGAACACGGTTGGCCGCCCCGGGTCGCTCTCGACCTCGATCCGGCCATTGTGGGATTCAATAATCCTGTGGCAGATGCTCAGGCCAAGCCCCATTCCTGCTCCCACTTCTTTTTTCGTGAAGAAGGGGTCGAAAACATGATCCAGATCTTCGGCCGCGATCCCTGGCCCATTATCCTGAACCTTTATCTCCACATAGTCCTCTCCGCTCCGGGTCGAGGAAACCGTGATCCATGGCTCAATTCCGCGCTCGCGGGCCCCTTCTAGAGCTTGGGCGGAGTTCTGAATCAAGTTCACCATGACCTGGCAAAGCTGGTTCGCATTGCCGCCCACCCGGTGGCTCTCCGGCACCTCTACGTTGAAGGCGATCCCCTTAAGCTCCCCTGCCAGCAGTCTCCGCGCATTTTCGACGGTGTCCGCAAGACTTATCTCTTCCTTCAGGACAGCCTCCCCTTTGGTAAAGGCTCTCAAATCACTCACAATTCGGATGACCCTGTTCACGCCCTCCTCCGCATCAGCAACTGTCTCTTCAAAATCCGCGCGCTCCTGCTCCTCCACATCATCGGCATACATCCGGAGGGCATGCAGCGCAGTTTTAACGTAGTTCATCGGGTTATTCACCTCATGAACGATCCCCGCGCTCATCCGGCCCAGCGAAGAAAGAGTTTCTGCCTGCAGTAGTCGCGCCTCATTCTCCTTAATTTCTTCGAGCGCAACATCGCGTTCATCTACCGCGACCCTGAGCTCCCGATTGATCACTCCGAGCTCTCTCTGGTAACTCTGACGATCCAGAAGGTTGCGAACCCTGAGACGGAGCTCGGCAGTTGTGAACGGCTTGGTCAGAAAATCACTGACCCCCGCCTCGAGAGCTTGAATGCGGGGCGTTTCATCCGCCGCGGCTGTGACCAGAAGAATGGGAACCTGCGAGGTAGAGTCATGCTGCCGAAGCCTCTGAGTCAGGGTGATCCCATCCATTTCCGGCATCATGTAATCGAGAATGATCAACTGGGGTTCAAACTGCCGTGCCAGCTCCCACCCTTCCATGCCATTACAGGCCTCGATAACCCCACATCCCATTTCCTCAAGCTCTCCCTTCAGGAAGCGCCTCAATCCATTTTCGTCTTCCGCGATAAGAACAAGCTCCTTGTTGGAAGAGCCGTCCAAACTGGAGCCCACTGCCACGAACGGCTCAGTCGAACCACGCCGGGGATCCGCTGTCCCCAGCGCCCCGCGGATGCGGGCTTCGTTGTGAATCTGAGTCAGGGGGTCATTTGCCCCGGAAGTGGCTATCTGGGAATCATCTGGCAGAGCAAGAAGGGGCACGGAGATCGTAAATTTGGTTCCTTTGCCATACTCACTTTGGATAGCGATGTTCCCTTTCATCGACTCAGTCAGGCTCTTTACGAGAGCGAGCCCGATCCCGACGCCGTTGTGCTTCTTGGCGGCGGACGTATCGGCCTGCCAAAACCGCTCGAACGCAGAGTTGAGCTGATCCTCTTTCATTCCGGCGCCATTATCCTCCACCTCAAGGATCAGATGGCCGTCCTCAACAGCAGCCGAAAGTGAGACCTCTCCTCCCGACGGGGTGAACTTCAGGCCGTTCACCGCCAGATTGAGAACGACTTTTTCCAAGCGGTCTCGATCCAGAAAGACCTCTTCGTCCTCCCCGCATAATGCCTCCCAACGCAGCGCAATTCTCTTTCGGTCGGCCATGGGCTGCAAGTTCCTCCCAAGCCCATCTATGAAGGTCACGGGGCGGAATCGCTCTGGCCGCATCGGCATCTCTCCACTATCCATCCGCACCAGATCGAGAATGTCGTTGATAAGGCGAAGCAGCCGCATCCCGTTATCCTCCATCCCATTCACAAGCTCGGAAATCTTGGCGTCGTTTTGCACCAAATTGAGGTTTTGCATCTTCTCGATGGGCGCAAGCATGAGCGTAAGCGGAGTACGTAACTCATGGCTTATATTGGCAAAGAACCGGGTTTTTGCTTCATCCAGATTTTGGAGTTTCCGGTGGTTTTCCGCCAGAGCCTCCTGCTGGGAGACCACTTCTTCCCGCAGACAAAACTCCGCGAAGCGGAGCTTGTTGTAGAAGTAGAGGCCAATGCAGACGAATGCCGCAGTCACAAAGAGGAAAAACAAGGCGATCGTTATATTCTGAACGCTAGTTGCGGTATTGAGGGCTACCGCAAGGTAGCCCACGATGCAGAGTGTCGAGCTGATCACCCCATCGATACATCGCCACCGTAGTAGCAGCACCGTTCCGACCATGACGAGGTTCAACCCCGCATAGTATGGCGAGCCCCCTCCTCCGGTTTCAGAAAGCATCCCATGGATGGTCACCATTGGGATTAATGCGACGAGATGCCCAAGAAGGTGAAGCGTGCGACGTGACCTGCTACGGACCCGATAAAGCAGGAAAAGCACAAACAGAAGCCCACAAGAGCAGGCCATCCGAAGCAGGAAGAGCGTAAGCACCACTCCCTCAGGGCTCTGGGCAGAAGAGGTCCCAAAGGCCACCCAGTCCATTCCTGCTCCCAGGGCAATAAAGACAGCTGCCAGAAGAGCGCCTCGGCGGTAGTTCAGGAGGCGATGCTCATCCTCCTGCGCTTCAAACCGCTGCTGGAGCAGCGCAGGGCTTCCACCCCGTTCTGGATCAGCTTTCCCCATGATCGTCTTTTTTCCGAACCTCTAGAAAGAGATTCACTCCAGTCTCATCCCGGTCGAGGGTTGTTTCAAATTGGCCGCTATTAAGAGGCGCTATTTCCATCATAGCGTCGTCGTCCCGGTAAATCAGGTTCCATTCCAGAACATATTCCATCCACGCACGACTGGGGTTTGTGTCACTGACATTAGTAACCAGCATGAGCCCTCCGGGCGCGAGGAGCCGGGCAAAAAGATCGTTAAGGCGACGGCAAACTCGCTGGGAGAGATAATCGAAGAGGCCCGAGCAGTAGACCATGTCGAAGGATTCCCACTTCAGATCTACATCCCCGGTCGAGGCCTGCCGTAACAGTTTGTGGACCGAACGCTGGAGGAGAGAAATTGGCGCTACTCTGCCCGCCTGGGCCCGAACTCGAGTGAGTTCCTTGCGGGTATATTCGATAGTCTCGGAGTTGAAATCCAGAAGGGTGATATCGCAAAGGTCGCTGAGCTCCTCATTTTCAAGAAACTGCTTCACCTCGTGAGCAGGACCACAGCCAAGATTTAGAATACGGGTCCTCCTTCCCTTCATCGCGTTACGCTCAGCCTCAGCCTTGAGCTTTTTGGTAAGATAAGAAATGCGATTGCGGTGCGCTACGACAGGAGGCGTCTGCAAGAAGGAGTGATTGATGAGCTTTGCGAAAAGAGATCCGCCTTCGTAAGAGTCTCTCACCATCATGTTTACCATTTCATAGTCCCCGGCATACCCGAGTGGCTTGTGAAAGGTGCGGTAGGTAAATGGAGAGCAGAGGACCAGTGGATGAATCTGACGGCGGACATAAAACTTATGAGTCGCCTCGCGCCCCTCAGGGATTTTACCTACCGACTCTTCGAAACTCACCATCGCTCCCTGCATTTCCTCCAACACGCTCCCCTGGAGCTGATCGATGATTTCTCGCTCAAGAGTGGGCCGATCTACAGAGGCCGTAGACCGTATGCCCAAGTCTATTTGCTCCATCCACCGTTGCATCCCAACAAGAAGGTTCTGCATATCCGCCACCGTCAGCTTGAAGGACAGGTCAACCTCATGGGCCCGTTTCCAATCCTGAACAAAGGCGTCAAACTGGTTAGCGAGAGGGTCCCGACCCTCCCGGTCTGACAGGAAATCAACATCCAGCCAGGCGTTTCCAAGAGTCGCTTCACATACCAGCAGGATCCCCGTGTTTACCAGACCCGTCACGACCGCCTCGCCTTGGTAAACTACTCTGTCTCCCACCCGGATTCTGAAATCCCGCAGAACCTCCGACAGCTGAAGAATGCTGTAAGGATTGTAGATCTCAAAGGCTACCGAGTAGCGGCGGAGCCTCAGGATATTGGCCGTGATCTCAGAGCCCTGGCTGTTGCGGCAGACCACAACACTGGTAAGAAGCGAAGATCCTTTCTGCATTGACTAGATAGCTAAGATCAAAAAAAGTAGGAAGGTAAAGACCGGCTGGCTTCGTGGCAAACTTAGAGGTCCGGGGCTGCAAACAAACTGCCGGCGTTACTATCATGGCCCAAGATCCCCCGAAATTCACAATTACGCGCGAAGGGCAGCACTTCAGATGCCCGAACGGCGAAGACTTGCTCGAGCTTGCTGAAGAAGAGGAATTTTCCGTTTCGGGAGTCGCGGAGCATCTGAAGCTTACCAACCGGCAACTGGAATACGCTGTTGAGAGGGCCTCTGGCCTCCGACCCAAGGAGCTGTTCCGACGGCACCGAATGCTGCTCGCCCGGCGCCTCGTTGCCGAAGGCTTCTCCCTGCAGGTCATCGCACACCGCCTCGGTTTCAAGCACTACACCCACTTTGCCTCCGAGATTAAATCTTACTTTGACCTGCCGCCGCGGCAGTTCCAAAAATCGGTTCGCGCGCTCTGCCCGGAGACTTAATCGAGAGGAGGAGTCCTCTAGCTCGGAATCAGCTGAACCTCGATTCGTAGTTAATTGTCTTCCGGAATCCATCGATCTTACAATTGTCTGTAGTCAGGAAGCCGGCTCCAAGAAGGAGCCATCGAAGGCTGAAGGCAACAGCTGCTTCAGGTTTACTCTCCCGACAGGGGTTTCCTGCGGATCAACCAGAAAGATAACGGCGTCGGGGCAGAACTCATTGAGAACCTGGCGGCATGCTCCACAGGGCGTGGGGGCTCCTGGCGCGCACACGGCGATAGAATCAAACTCGCACTCCCCCTCCGAAACCGCCTTGGACAAGGCCACTCGCTCGGCACAGATGGTCAGGCCATAGGAAGAGTTCTCAACATTACAGCCAGTGAAAATGCGCCCAGAACGAGCGCGAAGCGCGGAGCCCACCCGAAAACCTGAATAAGGAGCATACGCGAATTCGCGCGCCTCCCGGGCTGCTTTAATCAATTCCATGTCCAAATCCTCACTCATGGCGCTATCGCTCTGCGGGTAATTCTCGCCCCTGAGTGGTCCATCCAAGATCCGCTGGCGCCAGAGGGTCGAGGATGAGCTTCATGGTCATAAAGATGGCTTAGATACTAGGCAATGTGTAGCTAAATCGCCCTGTAAGCAGGAAAATCCTCCGTTTTTTCGTGAGCAATATTTCCGGGTTAACCGTAATTTCCCTGAGAATTTTAGTCATCCACGCCTAATTTTCCCACACCCAGAACGCAGTAGGGCCTCCTCCTCGAGCCCCCGCTTCTCGACGCACCTAAAGGCCTTGGAACCCGCTCTATCCTTCATCGCCCCTACCACACTGCCCGAAACTGATCACAAAGAGCATTAGAGGCGCCCCCCGACAGGCACTATCCCAGCGGTCCACCTTCGCCTTTATCTCCAGCCGAGATGCCGAATATGGGAAAGAGTTTCACCTTCGCCGGCTAACGATTAGGCCCGTATGCGAGACAGAATTTGAAGCCTTGCGACAGCCTAAACTCCGGGTAACGTCATATTGCATGACCCCTGACTTTCTTCTGAAAGCTCTCACCACGGCTACAGCTATTGTCGCCCTCGTCGGACAGGGGGCAGCTCGGGAAGATGGTCCAGATTCTCCTCCGGCACAGAGTGAAGACGCCGCGCGTGAACCTTCCGGAGATAGTGGGCCTGGTTATACCTCTGAAGAAGTAACCTTCACCGCTGGGGCGATCGTAGCCAAAGCCTACCTCGCCCTTCCGGCGAAAAAGACAGCCGGGCCTTACCCTGGCATTCTGGTCTGTCCAGAATGGTGGGGGCATAACGACTACGTCCGCATGAGGGCGGAGATGCTCGCCCAACTAGGCTACGCCGCGCTGGCAATGGACGTTTATGGAAACGGGCAGAAAGCGCACGACCCAAAAACCGCTGTAACGCTCGATGGGGCTCTCAAGGCAAACCAACGCGAGATGAACGCCAGGGTGCTCGCCCACCTCAAGTTTCTCAGAGAGCGACCAGAGGTAGATGGGGCTAAGATCGCCGCCGTAGGATACGGAAGCGGAGGAGACGTCTGTCTTCAGATGGCGAGGAACGGAATGCGCGGGCTCGGTGCAGTGATAGCGTTTCATCCCTTATTTAATGTAGTGCCCTCTCAGCCCCCTATCCGGAAAGCAACCGCAAAGGTCATGGTCTGCAACGCCCTCGAGGACCCCTACGTCCATCTCAGAAAGGGCAAGGTAGAGGCATTTCGCAACGAAATGGCGAGCGTAAAAACGGACCTTGTGATCATTCCCTTCCCCGATGCGATGCAGAGCTTCACCGTTCCGAACGCCGACATAGTTGGCGAAAAGTTCCGGATTCCCCAGGCTTACAGCCCTGAGGCAGACAAGCGATCCTGGGGCCTTCTCCGGGGATTCTTGAAGGACCTCTGGGAGCCCGCCAGCCCGTCCGACGAAGAACCCTAAGAGCCACTCTGCTCATGCTCCCCCCCTCCATGGCCTTGAATACCCAACTTTTTCATTCCGTCAGTCGGTGGCGCCTGCTCCTCGTGGGCATGACAAGCCTCGTGATGCTTGTCTCCTGCAAAGAGACAGGGCCGCCCATCAATACGAGCCCTCCCAAGGGACTGCAGGAGCGCCCTCCGGCACCTGATCCTGAAGTCGTCGCCGCTCTCAAGGCACAGGCGTTTGGCAGCAAGCTTCTTGGCCTGACGAATTACCTCGTCCGGGGCGATTATGTTCAAGCTGATCTGCCCAAGGCGCCCCGGTATTATCTCCTCAATTTTAGTGGAAGCACTTGAGGCCCCTGCCGAGTACACGCTCCAGAGTTGCTGGAGAAATACCAAAGACAAATCGCGACAAACCCTGAAGTGGCACTGGTCCACGTTAGTTGCGATGAAGTCGAAGCGGAGGCCCTTACATGGGCTCGGAAAGAGGGGTTTACATGGCCTACTATTTTCTTTTCCGACCTTGAGCGGGCAGGGCTCGCCCGGTATGACGCTTGGCCCGGCGAGGTGCGGCTCGTAGACAGTGCGGGCAGCGTTCTCACCAAGGACGAGGGCGAGGCCTTTGCTACTATTTCCCTAAAAAATTGACATTTTTTCTTGTCCGGTGACGCTTCTCTCTAGCGTAAACTCCGTTTCCACGATCCTGATGAACCCAAAAATATTACTATTTGCTGCCTCTCTGGCTCTTATCGGCCAAGGCCCCCTCGCCGCCCGGACGTGGACCAGCGCCGATGGCTCCAAGACCTTTGAAGGAGAACTGCGCGATCTGAGTGAGACGGCGAAAACAGTCACCGTTCTCATGGAAGGCGGAAAGCTAAGGACTTTCAAAATCAGCCTCCTCTCGGAAGAGGACCGGAATTTCCTTAAAAAAGAAGGTCACAAAATCCTTCTAGCTGCGAGTGACGGCGAAGGAGGCGACAACGCCCTGCAGGGCAATAAAATAGGTAAGAATCTGGCGAAGGAAGGAGTCCTTTCCAAGATTGAGGGAGAGGGCTTTGTCGGGCATAAGCTCACCAAGACTCCCGACTATTACATCGTGTATTTTTCGGCGAGTTGGTGACCGCCCTGCCGCACTTCTGCTCCACAGTTGGTGAAGCAATACCAAGCCGAGATCGCAAACAATCCTGCCGTCGAGATGATCCATGCCAGCCTCGACCGGGACAAGAAGGCTGCCGAGACTTGGGCAGCGAAAGAAGGGTTTCCCTGGCCGACCGTCATGATGGACAAACTTAATGAGGGTGGATTCGAGGACTATATGCCTCGTGCGGTCCCGAATTACAAACTCCTCAGCAAGGACGGCAAGGTCGTCGCAGAAGGGAAAGGTGAGGTCTTCGCCAAGGCCGCCGCGCTCACCAAAGAGGAAACCTAGCACCTGGATCCAAGAGCGCGGAGTCTTTCGCGCTAGCCAGCCCTCTCCCCATCCGGTCCCACCCGATTTTTCGCCCCTTCATCGCTAGCTCATGAAACACATCATCCTATTCGCTCTTCTTCTCACCATCCCCAGCCTCTCCTCCTGTACCCTTGCAGGAAGAGTCATTCAGGCTCCTGTCCGGTTGATACAGGCCGGCGTGCGTACGGTCACTGATGTCGACGAGCAGGTGCCGCCAGCCACGGCCGAATCCGCCCGCATTCATGGCCTCGCCCTGAAGTATTCCGGGGCTGCTCAACCCTCACGGAGCCTGCCGCAGAATCCGGCGGCAACCCTCAGGGGCCAGATCCAAGCGGAGTCTCAGCGCCCCGGGGGGGAGTAATCCGGCAAACTTGCTCGCCCACTCTACCACAACCACTCCCACTGGGTCCTCCAGAAGGTCATCCCACCCGAGAGCAAGAATCTCCTGCTCGCCTTCTACCCGGTAGAAATCGAGATGATACAGGACCCGCTTCCCTGCAGCGTATTCATGGAGCAGGGTAAAGGTAGGACTGGTGGCGAGCCCCTCATAACCCATTCCGGCAGCGAGACCCTTGACGAATTCCGTCTTTCCGGCGCCCAGATCGCCATCCAGCCCAATTACCTGCCCGGGCTCCACTTCTTGCGCCAGTTCATGACCCAGAGCACGCATTTCGACGGGATTATCGCATTTTCGAGGGAAATCCATACCTTGGGACTCTGGCTCCCTCCTGCGGCTTTGGCAAAAATTTCTTGCTCCCCCGGTAAGCCTGTGGTGAATTCCCCGCCCGCTTCGCCTGTGGCGCGGCAACTCTATCCCGTCCCCTAAACACAATGGCCTACGCAGTATTCAAGACCGGCGGCAAACAGTATCGCGTCCAAGAGGGCGACACACTCGATATTGAAAAGCTTGATGGCGAAGTCGATGGCGAGGTCCAGTTCGCTGAGGTTCTCCTCGTCAATGACGGTTCCGCCACCACGGTTGGAACTCCCCTCGTGGAAGGTGCGGCAGTCACCGCAAAGGTTCTCGATCAATTCCGCGGACCCAAGGGTGTCGCTTTCAAGTTCAAGCGCCGTAAGGGTCATCACAAAACCAAGGGATATCGGAGAGCTCTTACGAAAGTTGAAATTACCGGCATTGCAGGGTAACTATTTTTCAGAATTACACACTCAGGATTTCATGGCTCACAAGAAAGGACAAGGATCGGTCAAAAACGGACGCGACTCCCGCAGCAAGCGGCTGGGAGTTAAAAAGTTTGGAGGAGAGGCTGTCATTGCCGGCAACATCATTATCCGGCAGCGCGGAACCAAGTGGCACCCCGGAGAGAACGTGGGCTTGGGACGCGATCATACGATTTTCGCCTTGGTTGATGGTAGTGTCTATTTCGACCGCGAAGGACGCCGCGTAAATGTCGCGGAACCCGCCGCGAGCTAAACGAACATTTTCGCGCCGCCCTATTGCACATCACAGCGACCTCTGAAGGGGGGTCGCTTTTCTTTTGCGGCTCATCCTGACGGGGATACGATTCTCCAATTACCGCCGAAATGTTTAATCTCGTCCTTGTCGCACCCGAGATCCCGCACAATGCCGGAGCGGCGGGCCGGCTCTGCCTCGCTACTGGATCCACTCTCCACCTGGTCAAGCCACTTGGATTTTCTCTGGACGATAAACAAGTGCGCAGGGCGGGCTTGGATTATTGGAAGGACGTTGAGGTGAAGGTCTGGGACTCTCTCAAGGAGCTGCTCGGCAAGGCCTCTCCGGAACAGGTTTGGTTTCTCACAACCAAGGGGACTACTGCCCATTGGGATATTGCCTTCAAGCGAGGAGACTACCTCGTGTGCGGATGCGAAACCCGAGGGCTACCCGAGTCCGTTCTTGCCGAGTTTCCCGATCGCCTTCTCCGAATCCCTATGGCGCCAGATGGAACCAGATCGTTGAATCTCTCGACTGCAGCAGCAGTGGCCCTTTATGAGGGCATGAGGCAGGTGCGATAGGCGCGCCGGCCGGCTTACTCGGAATCCGACTCTTCGTCTGACGCTCCATCCGATTCCCCATCGGAGGTAGCTTGGATATCTTGGAGAGCCCCAATGAAATCGCCAAGGATTTCGGCAGGGACCATTATTGTGTCCCTGTTTCCAGATACATCCTCCGTGATCTTCACCACTTTTCCCCGAGCATTTTCCTTCAAATCGAGGAAAAACACTTTCCGGTCCGCAAGAATTTTTTCTGTGTGCAGTAAATCGCTTTCCACCTGTCCGCTTTCGTTAATTAGTCCCGAGTATTTTCCGCTGAATCGCCCCAAGGGTCAAACTCAAAAGATCAAGATGAGGTGAATGCTCAAACCCGTGGAATTGTATTTCTTTTCCCGTATACCCATGCCCAATGCTGCTCCTGCTGCTTGCCTGGCGAGGCCAAGGACACCTTTACACAATGGGACCTCAATGGAGTCCAACTGCCCGGCGCACACGGTCTAGGACCACCCTTGCCTGCTCCCGCGCCCGACCTGCCCCTTCCTTGAGAACCTTATCAACGTAACCAGGGTCCTCGACCAGCTCCTGCCGACGCTCCCGCATGGGAGCGAAAAAGCTCCAGTAGGATTCCCAAAGGCGTTTCTTAAAATCACCATAGCCAATTCCCCCCGCCTGATGGTCCGCAACCATCTGGGCGTATTCCTCCGCGGTCGCGAAAAGCTTGAAGAGGTCGAGTATGACTGATCCCTCGACAGGCTTGGGCTCCTCGACCGCGGCCGAATCCGTAACGATTCTCATCACCTTTTTCCGCAGGGCTTTTTCTTCACCAAAAATGGGCAGGGTATTGTTATAGCTCTTGCTCATCTTCTGGCCATCGAGTCCCGGCACTTTAGCGACGGCATCAGGAATAACCGCTTCTGGAAGAACCAGGGTTTCTTCCCCATAGTTCTCATTGATTTTAGTGACCAGATCTCTGGTAACCTCAAGGTGCTGCTTCTGGTCCTCCCCAACCGGAACCCGGTCTGAGTCAAAGAGAAGGATATCCGCAGCCATCAAAACCGGATAGGCGAATAAGGCGTGGCTCGCAGCAACTCCCTGCGAAACCTTGTCCTTATAGGAATGACAACGTTGCAGCAGCCCCATGGGACACACCGTGGAGAGGATCCATGCCAGCTCACAGACCTCGGGGATGTCACTTTGCCTCCAGAAGACCGCTTTTTCAGGATCAAGTCCACAAGCGAGGAAATCCAGCGCCACTCCCCCGACATTGGCCCGCAGCTCGCCGGGATCATGTGTGGTGGTCATGGCATGATAGTCCGCTATGAAATAGTATGCCTCCCCCTCCTCCTGCAACCGTACTGCCGGCTGCATAGCTCCGAAGTAGTTTCCAACGTGCAAAGTTCCGCTTGGCTGCAGGCCCGTTAATGTCCGCATACGGGCATTTTTACGCCTACCCATCCCGGAAGCAAGAAGCGAGGCCCCTGTCTGCACACTTCCCTGAGGCTCCTCCTGAATGACCCGCCATCGCGAAATGGTATTCTTACGACTCGACTCTCCGATCCCTGCTCTGCTCTTCTCTCTCCATGGATTCTCTGAATGGAAAGGTCGCGGTTGTCACCGGGGCCTCGAGCGGGATAGGCCACGCCATCACCGAGAGCCTTCTGGAAAAGGGAGTTCGGGTCTTCGGGCTTTGTCGCCATATCGGAAAAATCCCCGAGTCCGCTTTTCCAATCTCATGCGACCTCCGGCAGCCTGCCCGCATTGCCCACTCTTTCGAAATTCTGAAACAAGCAGTCCCCTCCATCGACATTCTGGTAAACAATGCAGGGATTGCCTATCTCTCGAGCCTCCTAGAAGGCAAGGTGGCCGATTGGGACGAAATGTGGGAAGTCAACGTGCGGGGGCTTGCGGTCTGCAGCCAGGAGGCTCTCAAGATGATGGCCCCTGAAGGCGGGCGTATCGTCAACGTATCCTCCCTCAGCGGGCACCGGGTTCCGCCAACCGGGGGATTTTACGCCCCCACCAAATTCGCGGTCAAGGGTCTCACGGAATCAATGCGGTCCGAATTGAAAGCTGCCGGCCTCCCTCACCAGGTGGGCTCGGTCTCTCCCGGGTTCGTGGATACGCCCTTGGTAAACGACTATTTCCGTGACCGCGAAGGCGACTTGGCCGCCCTGCGCAAAAACACCAGAATGCTTGCGACCGAGGACATCGCACGAGCTGTTCTCCACATTCTGGAAGCCCCTTCTCATGTTGAAATTGGAGACATCATCCTGCGCTCCACCGACCAGACCGTCTAGGAGAGGC
>DFWB01000375.1:0-623 GCA_002380675.1 Akkermansiaceae bacterium UBA4145 | reverse complement strand
CCTTTTGGTCAGGGCGCTTCGCTCGGCCACTCATACGTGGTGGGGCCCGATCCGCCCCCGCCTCCGCCAACGCGGTCTGCCACATCCTTGCTTGTGATGAAGAGGAACAGACCAAGGAGTAAAAAGAAGAAGGCAAATTGTACGAACTCAAGAGCCCGGGCTTTGATCGGCCTACCCTTGATCATCTCGCCAAGCGCGAGCACGATGTGCCCGCCATCAAGGATGGGCAGGGGCAACATATTGAGAATTGCGAGGTTAACGTTGAAAAGAACCATGAAGAAGAGCAGGCGCCGCCAGCCGTCTTCCGTGCCCAAAAGGTCGTACATCATCCCGCCGATACCAACTGGCCCCGAGAGATGCTGAATGCCCACGTCCGACCTGGGGGAGGCTATTTTGACCAACGTCGTTTCCATCATTTTGTAGACCTCCTCGATTTGCTCCAGGGGATTAGGATAGAAGAGCGCCGTATTAAATTCTCCTCCATTTCCAAAACCCACCCCGATCATGACTCTGGGTGGCTCTATGTTTGTTGGGCTTTGTGGCATGACCGAAAGCTCCTTCTCTCCCCCATCTCTCTGAACGATGAGCTGAAGGGCGCTGTTCTCTGCGCCTTCCACGATGTC
>DFWB01000164.1 GCA_002380675.1 Akkermansiaceae bacterium UBA4145 | reverse complement strand
GATGCTCGGGGCTCAGGGACCCGGTCAGCGGCATACCGGTAGTATCTCTCTGCTCACCATCGGTGCACCATGGCCGAAGGAAAAGGCCTGCGTCGAGTATGTCCGCCCGGTAGGCGGCAACATCAAACGCTACGCGTCGGAAAGTGAGCTCCTGTGTCTCATTGTCATAGATCACATAGGAAGCCGCGGGATCCTCCACTGTGGCGGGTTCTCCCACCGACCCTACATTCACCAGATATCTACAGTCACTGGATAGCTTCCGGTTTTCTGCGGGAAGGCTGTCGATTACCCCGTTCACCTGCTGCCGGTAAATGCCCGGCTCCCGTGCATGCCCAAGGAAGGTTACTCGGTGCGTGGTCGCCTCGAAGTTTTCACGCGCCGCTGAATCACTGCCAATTCCCCGATAGCGCCCAGGCTGCACACACTCCCCATGGACAAAAAGAATTCCCCCCGTCTCCAGAGCAAGTGGGCGCTCCGCTAAATAGGACAAGGCGCCTTGATGTAGATGCTCACGGGTCCACCTGATACAATAGTTTGTTCCCTCGTCCGGGTGCGCCTCTCCTAATAACCCCACGAGCGCCGCATCGCAGTCCCCCAGAACGATATTGCCAGTCCGAGACCTCAGGTCTTCCAAGATTTCCGCTGTTCCTGCACCATGGCCAGACACGTCACCGAGGCAGATTGGCATGTCCACCCCAAGGCTGGTGAAATCGTCTACAATGGCATTCCATGCCTGACGATTACCGTAAATCTCTGAAAAGATGGCGTAGCGCATCAGACCTTAAGAACTCCAGTTCGCAAGTATCCAACACAGGAGCCCACTCCGCAATTTCTGAATACCATCATCACCTGTAGCCGAAATATTCGACCGAAAGACTGGCTAACGCCACACTCCGGTCATTTTCCTATCGACGATAAAAATCTACCCAGGACAACTCTATTGCCCGGGCCTCTGGGTTCAGGAGCGCTTGAGGAACCTCTATTTCGTAGTAACCTTTTCTGCGGTTTGTGCCTCCTCTTTCATCTGACTCGACCAAATACCGCCCACTGAGTGGACTTCCCTCCGCATCAAGCATCCTGACAGGCAGGCAATTGTCACGCCGCGGAGCACCTTCTCCGTGATAAGCGCCCGAAAACGTTTTACCCCCCACCTTAATCTCGAAACCCTCCAACCCGGAAAGAAGAACGCGCAGGACAACTTTCTCAGGCCACTGTCCATTGCGAAGATGAATCGAACCACTACCAATACCTGATTGGTCGCTGACTTCGAACATCACCGCCTCCTGCCCAGCATTGACCTTGATGCTCGCACTCTCTCTTTGAGGGCCTCTGTCCTTGATCCGTATCTGAAACTGAGACGGCTCATCCACCGTGACCCTCTTGGATTCCAGTTTATTCGTAAGCTCCTTTAGCTCCAATACAAGATCCGGGTGCTTGTCAGCGAGATTGTTGCGCTCACCAAGGTCCTCCTCGAGATCATAAAGCTCATCTATCTTCTTCCGTCCATCCTCGACAGCGTAACCATGAAAATGCGCATTCGGCCGCAGATATTTCCACTTACCCTTCCTGACCCCAGCACGGTTGAAATAAAAGTAGTCACGCCCCTTCTCTGTCTTCCCAAGAAGCAAATCAGTCTGATCAACACCATCAATCCGACGGTCATCCGGAGTCGCAAAGCCACAAAGCCCTGCAAACGTGGGAAGAAAATCTATACTGGCAAAAATGGCGTCGCTGGTGCGATTAGCTGGCACCTTCCCGGGCCAGCGCACAATACATGGGAGCCGGTAACCTGCCTCATAGGGAGACCCTTTGCCATTCCGAAGTGGACCAGCCTCTCCCCAGAAAACAGAGCCCTCCGGATGCCCCCTCTTGCGCTTGGTATATTTGTCCTGATTCCATGGCCCATTATCACTGGTGTATATCACGAGCGTAGTCTTGGAGAGATTCAGGTCATCCAGAACATCGAGTAGCCTTCCTGTTTCGTGATCAAATTCCTCCACCACGTCTCCATAAAGCCCCCCCTCCGACTTCCCTCTGAAAGAGGGGGACGCATCGATGATTGTGTGCATCATGGTATGGGCAAGATACAGCATGAAGGGCTTTGCAGAATCTCGCTTGTTTTTGAGAAAATCGATGGATTTCTCGGTGTAAAGGCGCACCAGCCCTCCCATGTCCCGGCTGCTGCCCGCAGCCCTGTTATTCTCGTGGAACTGAACTGATCCATTATCGTTCGCTCCGAGAGCACCAAAGTAATAATCAAACCCTTGGGCGTTAGGCATACGGTCTACAATCGGCTTCCGGTTGGAAACATCCCATTTCCCGATACAGGCGGTCTGGTAACCCGCCTTACGAGCCAACTCCGCCCACGTGACCTCTGACGCAGGCATTCCCCATCCACCACTCCTGAGAGGCTGCCGTCCTGTAAGAAGAGCCGATCGCGAGGGGCCACAGACAGTTTGGGAGTAAAACGAAGTAAACCGCGTTCCCTCCTTCGCTAGTTGATCAAGACGAGGAGTTTTATTTTTTTTGTTACCGTAACAAGCCAGGTCCGCGTAACCCTGATCGTCGGTGAAGATAATCAGAATATTAGGCCGCAGAGGCTTCCCCTGAAGAACGGGGATAGCGAAAAACACTACAACAGAGAGAGATATGACGAACTTCATGGAGAGAGAGCAGCTGTATTTCAGGTGCCCGGGGCCCTTGTCATTCGAAAACGTGGACAATAAGACTTTTCGAGCGAGAATGGTATGAAACCATAGCTCCAATGAATCTTTCGAGAAGGAAATTTCTACGAACTCAGGGCGCCCTCCTGACTTTGCCCTTCATGCCTTCACTGGCCTCCGCCAAGTCCTTAAAGGAGCGGAAAAAGCCGGATAAGAAGATGGTCATGTTCTACATTCCCAACGGGATCAACCGGCGCGGCTTTTTCCCTGGTGAAGAGCAGGCCCAGCTTCCCGGATTCGTGGGCGGCTTCAATGCGGACAAGACCAAGCAACAGAAGCGTGTTGAAAACAAAACAGGGGTCTACCCTCTGGAGTTCAGCTCTTCAATGCAGCCCCTGCGCGAGCATGCGAACGATATCACCCTCGTCACCGGTATGGAGAGGACGTTCAAGAATGGGCAGGACGTTCACGCGCAGGGAGCCTCCTGCTATCTTACCAGTGTCTCCCCTGAGCAGGCAGCCGAAAAAGGATGGCGTTATCCCAACGGTCGCAGTCTGGATCAGGTCATCGGCGATCATGTTGGAGGTTCCTCCGTGTTCAAAACCCTCGAGATAAGCTGCAACGGCTTTCGAGCCCCCAAGGAACCCATCTACTTCGATAACATCTCATGGTATGGACCGGACAAGATCGCTCCTTCCATCAAGGATCCCCAGAAGCTCTACGAGCGCCTCTTCAAGGCCGATAATTTTCAGTCCCACCTCAGTGATGTCTCCTCTCTGTTACTTGCCGATGCCAAAAGCCTTTCGAAGAAACTCGGCACCGATGATCGGGAGACCTTGGGCGAGTTCATGGAGATGATCCGCAATGTCGAAATCCGCATTGCGAAACAGAAAGAGCGAATTGCAAAGGCGGACATCCGGATTCCGAAAGATGAAATCCTGCCCCGCGGCGAATACATTCGCCTGCAG
>DFWB01000148.1 GCA_002380675.1 Akkermansiaceae bacterium UBA4145 | reverse complement strand
CCAGAGAGATGGATGACTTCGCCCACCTTATGTTGCTCAGCCGCGGCCTTGAATTTCCCGAAATGTGCGGTCACACCGTGATCTAGTTTCACGACACAACGTTCGGGATCAGAGGTATCCACGCCGCTGATCCGGCCACGGACAGTGACCTTCTTCTTCAGGTAATCCGGGGCAAGGGCGATGGCATTGCGGGCCTCGAACTGAGCGGCCGGACGCCCGTAGTCCATAATCCACCCCTTGCAACTGCTGAGAAGAGGGAACAGAAATGTGAGCCCTGCTGCGAGGAGCGTAGTCTTCAAATATAACGTCGGGATGGTCATGAATCTGAACTATAGGGCTGTCGTTCTCTCTCGGGTCATCGAAAAGAATGATCCAATCATAGGCAGGAGCGATCTGCCGGGGTCCGCCTGACCATCGTAGCTGGGGATGGAATTTCTGATGAACTTGTAAAGAGAGGAGTTGAGGGGTCGCTCTCTTCTGACATCCTGCTCTCCAGTGCGTGTGTGCCTTCTTACCACCCAGGACCTTGATGCGGATCCCTTTCCGTCAGATGATTGGCCGTGCGATCCGCGACCCTTTCTTCCAGAGGCGGACTGGCATGTAGAAACTCTGGTGAAGAAAAGCTCGGCAGAAGTAGTCGCTCAGCTGGTTGAGGAGGGAAACTACGACTTATTTTTCAACCTCTGTGACGGAGCGGCGGATCAGGACGTTCCAGGAGTAGAAGTGGTGGAAACTCTTGAGAGGCTGGGAGTGCCGTTCACCGGAGCAACCTCACAGTATTATGAGCCAACCCGTGAGGAGATGAAGGAGGCCTGCCGAAAGGAGGGAATTGCCGCCCCGGCCGCGGTGCTGGCGCGGAACGAGAATGACGTGGAGCGGGCTGCGCAAACTCTTCGTTTCCCTCTCTTCGTGAAACACCATAACAGCTACGCGAGTGTGGACCTGAGCCGGAACTCGAGAGTGCAGTCACGGGCGGGGTTGCTCCAGCAGGCCCAGAAGATGATTTCGCGCTACGGAGCCGCCCTGATTGAGGAATATATCGAGGGCATCGAGTGCACGGTCCTCGTGGCGGAAAATCCGGAGGATCCGGGTCGCCCGGTGAGTTATCTTCCAATGCAGTATCGCTTTCCGGAGGGGGAAGAATTCAAGCATGAAGACCTCAAGTGGGTCGATTACGATGCGCTCTCGAGTTTCCCGGTTGAAGACCCACTACTTGCCGATCGCCTGCGGGACGAGGCGGGTCGGTTCTTCGTCGCGCTGGGGGGAGCAAGTTTTGGGCGTTGCGATGTCAGGGTAGATGCCGGGGGAACCCCCTACTTTCTGGAGATCAATCCGAACTGCGGGGTGTATTATCCTCCCTCCGATCCGGGGAGTGCGGATCTCTGCCTGATGCAGGACCCGGCCGGACATGAAGGCTTCACCAGGCAGCTAGTAAGAGCTGCGTTTGCGCGTCAAGGGCGGGACTGGCCGGAATGAGAGAGCAGGTCAGCTCTCCTTGGAGTTGAAGTAGATCTTCAGAAACCCCATGGCGCGACTCTCGTCGAAGCCGCGCTCGATGTTACCTTCCTTGAAGTCGGGAAGGAGGCGGACTTCCACCCCGGTATCAAACTTCATGACTCCGCCGACCTTCTTGTGGATCTTGGCCAGTTCTCCGGGACTGATCCCGAAGTCGTCGGAGAGAGGCTGGTTATTCTCCTCTTCGAATTTGGCTTTGTATTCCTTGAACTGGCTGACCATCTCAGGGTCCTTGCGCAGGACCTCTTCCTCGAATTCCTGCATGCTGAAGTGGTCCCGGTTCTCAAAGAATTCGATAGCCCGATTCGCTGCCACGGTTTTTTCCGCAACCCCGCCATTCTCGCCAGTTACTGGGCTCTTGGAGCCTTGCAGGAAGGAGACAGCAAGGTCAGCGACCTGATTGGTGAGTATGGAGTCATCAGTGAAGAGGCGAACACCAAGAAACTCCTGGAGCCAGAACTTGGACTGGGCTCCGGCCCGGTCGAAAGTCAGGACATGGTAGCCATTGGCTTCATCGACGTTCAGGATGAGGCAGCCCTTGTCGATCTTGTCAGGGTTAATTCCGTGTTCGGTGGTGATGCGGAGGTCTCCATGGTCCGACGAGATGCTGAGGAATGGTTCTACCGTTTCAGACTTCAGGATGCAGAGGGCTTCGACAGACTGTTCGCTCACTATAGCATTGCTGATCCGTGCAATACAGAGGTCTCCTGACTTGATGTTCGGATGATCGGTCTTGGCATAGAGACGTCGGGCAAGATCGCACCCTTTTTCGAGGAAGGGACTCTTCTCCGCGAAAATATCCCGGACACAGGAAAAAGTCTCATTCTTTTCAAGGGAAGCGTGGTGGTCAAAGCGATACCGCACGTGGCTCCTGAAAGGCTTAAGGATCAATTGAGAAAACAGTTCCCGGTCTTCCTCCCGGATCTCGCAGATTTCCCGTGAAGTCTCGAGAGGTTCGTCGTTTGCCCGGTTGCCAACCCGCGCGAGAACAACTTGCCCCACGGTAGCTTTCTTGAAGCCGATATCCAGAATCACAGGGAGAAGGTAGAAAACCTGCCGCCTGCCAACACGGGAAAAGGAGGAAAGCCATTCCCAAGGTGCTCACATCTTTTCCACAGGACGCCGACCGCGGTTCGCGGGGCTCGTCCTTTATTTGCTGCCAGGCTGCTTATTGGCATTTACCCCGATGGGGGCCTGTGGCCAAGGGGTCTCTCCGGGAGCCCACTCGGTAGGCTGTTTGGATCGCACAGCGTCTACGTGTCTGACCAGCCACTTCGGAGGCTTAGTGTTCTCTTTCTGACCGTAGATGTAGGGGAGGGGAGGATCCATCAGGAGGGGTTTGTTGCCGAGGGGCGGGCGCTCACTGTCCACCTGCGCGAGCCGGGCTGCGAGCCGCTTGACGATCCCGGGATGGTCGCCTGCAACGTCGTTCTTTTCGTAGGGATCCTTCGCAATATTGAAGAGCATCTCGCCCATGAGTTTCCAGTCGCCACTGCGGATGGTGGGAACCCGGACGCTGCCGGTAACCTCGAAGACGATTTCCTTACGTGGGCTGGCAGCTCCCCCAAAGAGCATGGCGGTCATATCGAGCCCATCAACCTTGGTATCCTGGAGTGCGTTCGCCCCGGCAAGTTGGATGAAGGTTGAATAGAAGTCGGCGATGAACATCATTCCGTCATGAGAGCTACGAGGCTTGGTATGCCCGGGCCAGCGTAGAAGACAGGGAACACGGACCCCTCCCTCGAAGGTGGTGTTTTTGGTGCCTCGCCACGGGGTGCTCATGGACTCGAGGACTGGACCGTTGTCATTGGTAAAGATGAAGAGGGTGTTGTCGCGAAAGCCGTGTTTGTCGATGGCTCCTGCGATTTTTCCCACCGCGGTATCGAGGGATCGTAGCATGCCGTCACGAATAGCGAGAGGGGCCTTCTCTCCAGCGGGAAAATCTGCGGGGGGATTAAGAGGTCCATGAACGGCGTTGAAGGGAACGTAAAGAAAGAAGGGCCGCTGGCGGTCCCGTGCCCGTGCCTCGATGACTCTCTCGGCCTCT
>DFWB01000349.1:7070-9700 GCA_002380675.1 Akkermansiaceae bacterium UBA4145 | reverse complement strand
TGCCGGCCAGCCGGGAGGATTCGCTGGTTGCTGAGCGACATCGTCGACAAAAATGTAGGTTTGAGTGTCGATGTTGGAGGAAAGCCACCCGGGGCGGTAGGCGATTGCGCGGAGAGTGGTGGTTGTATCCACTAGCACAGGTTCGGTGTAAACATTGCCATCCGATTCAGAAGGACGCGATCCGTCGATGGTGTAGCGAATTATGGTGCCGGGAGTGTCGTTGGTCACCGCAACCCTGAAGGGAGCATCGTAGAAGCCGCGCTTAATGCTGAAGTTGGTATCCTTGACTACACCAGGGACTCCTGATCCGTTTGCCTCGTTCGGGGTGGGGAGGCTGAAAAACGCCCGGGCGCCATCAATTGATTGAGAACCATAGGAGATATCCGCGAACTGCTCGGGGAAGATAGGGTGGAAAGAATTGTCGATCGAAGTTCCATCGGGTCGAACGATTGCAAGATACTCTCCACCAGATTCCATTTTAAAGTTGGTGTGTGGATTTCCTTCGGGATCAACCGTGTTGATGCCCGAGGCGAAAACAATGAGATAGCCGCTTGGCGGGATCTCGATGCCGGGAAAGTTCCATTTGGTAAGTTGAGAAGGGTCGTCGGTGAGAAAGTAGCCGTCGAGGTCTACTGCAGTTGGATTAGGATTGTAGATTTCAATCCAATCTTCGCGCGTTCCATAGCCATCTTGTATCCCGATCTCGTTCCGGGTCATGATTTCGTTCAGAATGAGGGGGAGAAGGACGTCAGGGAAGTTGGTCGGGTTATTGGGGTCGCTGCCCTCCGCCAGCTCAACCGGATCACTGAAGTTGTCTGCGTCGCTGTCGACTAGATTGGGATCTGTGACATGACCGTTCTCACTGGAGATCTCGATGCCGTCAGTCAGGCCGTCACCGTCGGTATCGGCTAAAAGTGGATTCGAGCCTGGGCTGGCAGCACCCCCAAAAACACCGCTTCCGTCCTCGAGGTCATCATTCAGCCCGTCGTTGTCGGTGTCCGCGATAACAGGGCTGGTCCCACGCTCCTGCTCTCTTAGGTTATCAAGGGCGTCACTATCGTTGTTCCCAGTGCCGCTTGCGACGGTCAGGTCAGCGAAGTAAGTGAGCTCCCAGTCATCATCGAGGCCATCATTATCGGCGTCATTCACGAGTTCGATGACGAAGGCCTTCTCGAAATAGTTTCCAAGGAGATCAGTGGTGCGGATACGGACATTTAAGGGTGATCCGAGCGGAAGGGAGCTGAGGTCGCGATTGGTGACAAGCCGATCGCCGACAATGTCAAATTTAGTATTATCGACATCTCCCGTCCCAGCTACGAGTGCGTAGGAGTGGGAGTCGTCGGGTGTAACATCCGACGTGCTGAGGGTGCCTGCTAGAGTTCCCACCGGTGCACTGCGCGAAACCCTTGTGCTGGAGAGAGTGATGTCGGTGGGTGAATCGGGCGGTGCGGTCTGCAGGATTTCAAAGCCGTTGATGACGGCAAACTGTGCGTGCACAGCGGTGGAGGATAGTGGGGTAACGCGGACAACTACGTCTTGCCCGGGGGCGGTCGCGAAGTCGAACTCCACGGTCGAGGGCAAGCTTTCTGGATCGGGTCCACGATAGACCATGTCGGATTCCGGGTTTCCACCGGGAGTGCTGTCAGTCTGGCGGAATGCTCCGGAAGGTAGTGGGCCTTCCACCCTTTGGTAGGAACCTCCCCCATCGGTGGAATAATCGACGACGAACAGTCCATTCATGTGCTCGGTATCGTGGTGATAGGAGCGCCAGCGGTAAGTGGCAGGTGGAATGTTTTCCAAGGTAAAGGTAATACGGGTTGGGTTGCCGTTGATCTCGTCAAAGTTTCCGTTGCCGCCGTTGCTGGTGCGGGTGTCCACTCCTATCCAATCTGTAAGGAGATCAAGCTTGGAGCCGGTCCAGTTCGCATCGTTTCCTCCTCCACGGTCAATCATCTGCTGGACCCTGCTTTCGCTGGAATCCGGGTAATCTACGGTCAGAGCAACACTCGTTCCGAAGGCTGCGTAATTTCGCGCATTGACAAAGTCACCCGACGCTTCATGTGCCGCATCGTATGAGCTGTATCCCGCTTGAGGGTGCGGCCCTCCATCTTGCGAGGTCGAATTGAAATCAACCAGAAGTTCGGCGAGTGCTGGAGCAGCAAACGCACAGACGATCAAGACGCTCAGGTGACAGGATTTCAAGATGAGTAATCGATGAGTCTCACGCTAGCGGCTAATGAGTCCTGTCGCAACTGTTAGCACTGAGTCTTTATGAGCGTTCTCGGCAGTCAGGAGCAGCGGATCACAAGCGAAAACTGTGGGGCTGACTGCTCTCCGGCCATTGTCCAAGGAAAAAACTAATTCTAGATTCTGGATCTGTTTGAAAATCGTGAGATACGATGACCCGATTGATCTATGGTTTAGCTGCCGGGATCGTGCTCGAAAGGTTCAGACTCAAACTATTGCGGAATTTCGTTCAACGTGTAGTAGGCGGTCGCGTGTAAGAGAGGTAAGCCCTTGATGCTTCTCAGGCCAGGTGCCGCCAACTCATGAACATGCCCTTTAGTAAGCGGCGTGAGCTTAATTCGGAGACTCAAGCCGTCGTCTGCCACAGAAACGACCTCGATTTC
>DFWB01000349.1:0-6708 GCA_002380675.1 Akkermansiaceae bacterium UBA4145 | reverse complement strand
CCTTTTGAGTAGCGATAGGTATACGCCGAGCATGAAAACGAGGAAGGCTTTGCTGAAGCAGGATTGATCGGGCGGGTAAAGGTCAGCTCGAATCCGTCTGAACGTGCGCGCATTTGGTGAATTTCGAACGGTATTTTCCCGGTCCAGTCGATCCGTTCCACGCTATCGAGCTTGGTTCCCCAAGAGCCCCAGCCCCGATTGCTCCCACCGGTATACATCTTGCCTTCCGGGGTAATCATCAGACCGATGTTTCCTGAGCTGAAGCCCTTCAGGAAGTGAAATGCAGCCCCCTGATAAATCCCGTTCACCTTTTCCAGAAAGACCCTCTGGACTTGTCCATAGGTCTGTTCGGCTACGAACATCTGCCCGGCAAAAGGACCGAATTTCCCTTTGCTTGAATCGGGTTCGACCGCCGTTGGCGACTGTCCGACCTTGCCATGGGGCAGAACGACCGCCGGCGGGACGTAGGTGGGGATCAGCTTCCTTGCTTCCATTACTCTTCCATCGCCACTGTAATTTGGTTCCGGTGGTCTATCGCCCATCACCTTGCCGGTGTGTTTAAAATGGTGATTTCCGTTGGGGTTACCCAGAAACGATCCGGGCTTAACCCACTTGAGCGAGCTGGATCCATTCCATGTCCCTTGATTGTCGGTGTAAAACGCATCTCCTTGCAGATTGATCCCGATTCCACCCGGAGAGCGGACACCACAGGCAGCGGGCATTGCGGTGCCGTCCTTGTTTACCTTGATGACCCACCCACGGTAGAGCGCCTCGCTGGTGTAGGAGCCGGTGAGGCAATGAACCGTCCAGATGTTGCCGTCCGGATCGAAACGGGAACCGAACGTAAATTCATGATAATCTCCACTGACCCCCCAGTCATCTGACACAGTCTCGTATTTGTCAGCTCTGCCGTCACCATCGATGTCCTTCATCCTAGTTACCTCGGGTCGCTGAGTCGCGTAAAGCCATCCATCGAGAAAGGCGATTCCCAGTGGCTCATGAAGGTATTCAGCGAAAAGGTTCCACTTGGCGGGTTTGTCAGGATACTGATCAGCATTATCGATCGTCCAGATTTGACCCCGTCTCGAAGAAACGGCCACCTTGCCGTCGTCCATGACGGCAAAGCCCGTGGCCTCGACAACCTCACCTTTGGGAATCTCAAAGGTGGTCACCTTGTAGTAATCGGACTCTTTTGCTTGCTGCGCTGCCGCCAAGCCCGCCCAGAGGGCACTCAGGAATACAATATTTCTGTTTATCATCGCTTGTCGTTTCTTATTGGTCCAATTGTCCAGCGGTCATCCACCGGTAGGTAACTATTATGGTTTGATCCCCCTTCACGGGGACAAGCAGTTCCTTGCGTGTTTCCTTCACGGGTTCGGTTTTCCTTGCTGGGGGCTTGACCATTCGCGCCTCGGAACTGCGAATCAGGGGGGTAGCTCCCTCAATCTTTACCGCCATCAGTTCATTGATTTTATAGGAGCCGTCGGGGAGCTTGGAAAAATCACCTTTTACCCCGGCGAGGAAATGGGTGTTTGGTGGTAGGTCTCCATGAATCACCACAGTTCTCTTCAGTGCCTCGATGCCGTCCATGGTCGTGGGGCGGTAGTGGTCTTCGACCTCTACTCCCCTGAAGGTATAGCAGAAGGTAGGGAAGCGATTGGCATCCAGCTCGTATCCCTTGAAGTCATAGTCTGGATGGGGAATCCCATAGTTAATCAGCTCTTTGGACTCCTCTGGGCCCCTGTCTTTCTCGTAGCGCGAGCTGCCGACTGAATAGTCGATCCAAGGATCGTCGATGCTTTCCAATACCTGCAGTGCCATCCCGCCGGTAGGGCTGACCGTGTCCTTACCCGCAATGTGGCTGCCTCCGCCCCGGGTATTCCAGTTGGACGCGGCATTCACAAAGTCTCCACGCCAAAGCTGATCTAAATTCATGGAGTCTGCGCTCCAGTTAATGTTCACCTTACCCGGGTATGCGACTGCGATCGACCTCGATGAGCGACCCCGGAGGAATGTTCTGAATACAAGCGCCTCATCGGGCTTTCGCAGTTTGACAATCTTTGGTCCTGCCCAGGCCCTCCGGGCACCAGTCTTTGCGGTAATATCAGGAGTGAAGATCATGTCCTCAGCCCCTTTGAGGTCGGCGACCAAAGACAAGGCCTCGGGTCCACCGCCTTCGAAATAGGCAAGGCGCATTGTGTGGATGCCCGGTTCCAACCTGACTTTCGCCTTTCTTACCTGAAAAAAATAGTTTCCGCCGTTTCTGGCTACGCCTTTGCCGTCGATGATGAGTTCCGCACCATCATCTGAACCGAGATAGAACTGCCACTCGCCTCCTGTCCTTACCTCAAAGGTGCCCTCCCAGAGAATTGCTCGACCGTCCTCGCCACCGATCAGCGTCCTTACGTCTATCCATTCGGCATTGCCTGTCTTTATTGGGGTCAGTTGCCTGAAATCGGGGATCTTTCTGAACTCTCCCGCATACACTTTGTAAGACAGGTTGCTGAATATGGGATCGCTGCTCCCAACTTTAAGAATGCCTCGCATCAACTTTGAGTGCCCCGGGAAGGTGCAAAGGTATGGATAATCACCAGGCTCGCTAGGCGCCTTGAAGAACATCTCGTGCTCTTTCTTCGGGCCTACCATTCCGGATTTTGCCAGAACCCTTGGGCTGTCAGGAGTCCATGCCAGCTTAGGGCCCTCGGCCCCGAGTTCGATGCATTGTGCGGCAAAGCGTTCACCCTGCGGATCCTCGGGGTCATTCTTTATGAGAACAAGGTTGTGTTCGAGGTCATCTGGATTTTTGAGCTTCAGCTTAACCTTTGCTCCCGGTCGGACACGAAGCAGTGTCGTGTCATATGCCATCTTTGCGGGAACCATGCTGATCGTGATTTCTCGATCCGGCTTCGCTGACCATGCTGGCGGCTCGGTTTCTGACCGAGCGGCAGTATAGCTGATAAAGGTCACACAGCTTATCCATGTGATGACATGTATTTTCATAATTTGTGAAATGACAAAGAATTTCCGGGAGCTCTTGGTGTTTTCGCGCCCGCGCGACTGGCAATTTCGGGGCATTAATTCGAGGGACCGATAGGAAGGTGTCAACGGCTGGGAGAGAGGGATAAACGGTCCTGCGGGCCAGAAGACCTCGTCTTTAAATTTTCTTATGCTCCTTTATCTTGAATGCGCATCGGCCGCGGGCTCATTGCTTTTGGATTTGGTGGTTTCGTGACCACCGCCAGAGGGGCACGAAATGCCGCAACCAGCAGATTCTGACTTTGAGAGGGGCTTTCCTTTTCGTCAAGACTCTGTCACGGGCCGTCGGACCCGATGCATGAGATTTTGATCGGAACAGGAACTACTACCTGTGCAGGGTTGCTTCGTGATGTCGAGAAGCTAGCTTGAGGGATGCACACATTCCGTTCCGTGGCAGCAGTAACGCTTTTCTTCGCACTCGTGGTTGCGAGTCTCGCAAATGAAAGTGAATCAGAACAATCAGGCGAACTTTCGTTCGTGGATTTGTTTAACGGTAAGGATCTGACCAATTGGATCGATGTGAATACTTCTCCTGATACTTGGTCGGTTAAGGACGGTTTGCTGGTTTGCACCGGTAAGCCAATCGGAGTGATGAGATCAACGAAGATGTATGAGAATTTCATCCTTGTCGTCGAGTGGCGCCATATGGAAGCGGGAGGAAATTCGGGAGTTTTTCTCTGGAGTGATGCGAAGCCAGAAGGGAACAGGTTGCCCCGGGGTATGGAGGTGCAGATGCTGGAATTGGAGTGGCCCTACATTCATGCCCACCGAAACGGGAAGCCGCGCCACCTGGGTTACGTTAGCGGGGAATTATTTGGTGCGGGCGGAATGAAGGCTGTTCCCGAGAATCCCCGAGGTAGCCGCAGTATGTCATACGAGATGCGCTGCAAGGGAAAGGGGCAATGGAACCGCTACGTGGTAGTCGCGGTCGACGGAACGGTGAAGCTCTCCATCAACGGGAAATTTGTAAATGGTATCCGAGAGGCAGACGGTCGGAAAGGGTTCCTGTGCCTCGAAGCGGAAGGAGCCGAGATTCATTTTCGCAAGGTCAGTATCATGGAGCTGCCGGCCGGACGGGCGGAAGAGCTTGGAATGGTCCTCGGAGGAGACTTAAAGAGGGAGAGTGATAGAAAGACCGAGAGGTAGCGACTTTGATGCCGACAAAAAGGGGGCGCTTGGGAAAGAGAAGGATCTTCGAGCGTTATCTGGCGATCAAGTCGGACATCCTCGGGTCCCATGCCAGTGATGCCACTTTCTTCAAGCCGCCGTCCGGGGAGATCTTGTAAGCGCTAAGGCTTGCCCCGACGGTAGCGGAGGCCAGTAAGAATTTTCCATCCGGAGAGAGAGTCAGACCCCAAGGGATTTTGTCGGCCTCAGTCAGGCCAAGGAACTCGGCCTTGCCGTCCTCCAGCACACGGTAGCGGGAGATGCGGTCAAACTCCTGGCGGTGCCCGCGCAGGCCGGCAAAGAGGTATTTCCCGTCCGGGGTGATGAGAAGGTCGGATGCACTGAGACCTATCTTGGACATGCCGGGGGGCAGGATGCTTATGTCCTGTTCCACCTTGAGCTGGCCATTGGCTTCCCGTCGGTAGGAGGACAGTCCGATGCCCTGCTCGTTACTGAAATAGACCATTGGGAGGGTGGGGTGGTAGGCCATGTGGCGGGGGCCTGATCCGAGGGGAGGCTTGGCGTCCTTGGGTTCGAGGGGGGTGATCTTTCCGGTCTTCCCGTCGTAGGCATACTGCAGGAGGGCAAGGTTTCCCTTTACGTAGGGTATGTAGATGTTCTTGCCATCCGGGGGCAGGAGGACGCAGTGGGCTTCTCGTTTGCCCTCGTCCACAGTGGTGATGGCCTTCCCGGGTATTCCCTGGTCGTCAAGTGGGTAGACATTGAGCCGGCCGTTCCCATAGCTGACTCCGAGCAGGTGCCTGTTTTCGTTGTCGAGGGAAAGGTAGCAGGCTCCGTCATTGAAGCTGATTTTCTGATGCTTCTGGTAGGAGCCGTCTTCTGTCAGGTATACTGCCGCTCCCGGCACCTTGCCGGGATCCCCACCCGTGGCCGTGACGTAAAGTAGTGGTTTGCTTGGATGCGCGGTGATGACGCGACCGGAAAACCCGAGATTTACCTTTGTAGCGAGCTGCAGATTGAGGCGTTCTCCCCGCGGCGTTGCCTTAACAATCCAAAGCGTATTTTCCTTCGAGCTTGGAGAGTAAATGTGAAAGGGCTGAGAAGCTTCTAGTTGGAAGCATGAAAAGAAGAAGGGAATGAGGAGGAGGTAACGCGGTGTCATTGTTTGCTGTGGGTGGAGGAACCTTCAGTTGTCTTCTGTCTGGCCGTCAAATATTTGCATGACTACACTATCCGTTTGTCGAATAAACGCGTCAAATTTTCTGTAGAACTCATTGAGGGATACGCCCATGTGTTTCCTGAAGGCCGCAGATTTCCCCATGCGGGGAATATCGTAATACCAGTCCCTCAACACGATTTCCTCTTCGATGTTAAGAACGTGAATGAGGTATGCGGTGGCCCACGCTCCTAGCATGTAGTAGACCTGTGCGAATTCACCGGTATCCCAATACCCCTCGTCGTTTAGTTGCCAGTCGGAACTCTCACGGAGGAACTCGTTAATACTAGGGCGGCCGATGTTGGCTCCCGAGGTTCTCAGCTGAAGCATGTAGTCCTCGAAATCGCTGAGCCCCAGATTCCCCATGAACTTGGCAGAGCTGTAGGTCGCCATGCCCTCCGATATCCACGAGTTGATATTTTTTTCAGAGGTTCGCTCCTGCTTGGTGTCGCAGTGAGCTATCTGGAAGACATGGTGATACTCATGAAGAGCTCCCCATGTGTTTTCAACCGGGTCCTTCTCTCTACCGTGAGCATTCGTCGTAACGTCCTCATAGAGAATCGGAGGATCCTGAGTCCAGGTCAGTCCTCCTTCCGCCATGCCCGATAAAACGGATCTTATCTCGTTAACGATATTCGGTTGGTTGAGGAACTTCTGCGTTTGTTCTTCCAGAGAGCCCAAACGAGCATCTGCGTTGGCCCGGGTCAGGGCTCGCTGATGATAGATGTGGCGCACGCTTTGCTCGCTATCGGGTCCCAGTAAATAGACGTAATACGGCCCATAGCGGCCGAAATAGTCCATGGCGTATTGTAGACCGCGTTGATAATTTCTGACTAGTGAGCCGTTGGTATTTAGTCCGGCAGCGACAAACAGGACTGGCTCGACTACGTTCACTGGGTCCAAATTCGGCGAGGTATGAGTGCTTTCGAGTGCGTCCGTTGAGGGTGTCTCGGTGCACCCGGTCACCAATAGAGCCAGGATCAATGGCGGCAATGGCTTCATCGATGATAGGAACGATAATGGTTGCCTCTGGTTTGCACGGGAAATTGGATAAGGCTATCGAGGTGTCCGGTTGAACTGGGACTCTCTGAGTGATGGCTTACCTTATGAATGTAATAAGGCCTTCACGATGGGGAATGATGACGGCTTGATACGTGCCGATGCCCTCTTGTTGATTTAGAGCTTTGGTGTCTCCTAATTCCGGATCAGCAATGCGAACAGAGAGTCCATTTTTGTCAGAGGTAATAGATTTGAATTCAGGTGCAACATACATCGAGTCGGACCGGATAGCTACCAGCATCATGGAGTTCTCGAAATCAATAGATGGC
>DFWB01000283.1 GCA_002380675.1 Akkermansiaceae bacterium UBA4145 | reverse complement strand
CTCGCGATGACAAGACCTGTGAGGGACTGCTCTCCACCAGTCAGCCATCTCGATTCATCAAATAAAATCCAGCATAGCCTCAGCGCTCTCGACAGTCTAGAATCTGGCCGAGCGCATGAGCCATCCGAAAATCGCTGTGACGATGGGTGATCCCGCCGGGGTCGGCCCGGAAATATGTCTTGAGCTTCTAGGGAACCAGAGAGTGTCGGAGCATTGCGTCCCCATCGTGTTTGGTGATGCTGACGTTCTTTCCCGCTGTGCGGAGAAAACCGGGAAACTGAAACAGTATAAAGAGATCACGAGGGCGGAACTCAACATTGCGGACGCTCCCTCAGTCCTGAGCCTTGACGGAATTGATATCGACAAGCTTACCCCCGGCAGCGTTTCTGAAGCCACTGGTCACGCTACCTATCGATATCTCGAAAGCGCGATTACTGCGTGCCGCCGGAGTGAGGTAGATGCCGTGACAACCGCTCCAGCAAACAAAACGGCACTCCACCAGGCAGGAATTACACAGCCCGGCCAAACCGAAATCTTCGCTGAGCATACTGAGACGGAAACTTTCTGCATGATGCTGACATCTGATGTTCTTACCTGCAGCTTCGTCACAGTTCACGTAGGCTATCACGAAGTAGCAGGAATGCTCACTACCGAACGCATTCTCGAAGTCATTGAACTTACCTACCGGTCGATGAAGCACCTCAGGAACAGAGAACCGCAACTGGCAGTTTGCGGACTCAATCCCCACGCTGGAGAAGGAGGGCTTTTTGGGAATAGTGAGGAAGAGCTCATCATTGCTCCTGCTATCGAGCGAGCTCGCTCTCTTGGAATGAGAATCGAAGGCCCCTTGCCTCCGGATACTGCCTTCCTTCCGGAACGTCGCGCAGTTACGGACGCCTTTATCTGCATGTATCACGACCAGGGCCATATTCCTCTCAAGGCCCTCGCCTTCGATCGGGCGGTTAACTGCACTCTGGGGTTGCCAATAGTTCGCACCTCCGTTGATCACGGCACAGCTCTTGATATTGCTTGGCAAGGAAAGGCCGGAGCAGAAAGCTTGATCGAGGCTGTGATTCTTGCCGCCCGGATGAGACCCTGAACCTGTTCCGTCATAATCTTTTTATCTGTTTTCCTGCGATCTTAACAAAGATACCAATGAGTTTTCCCTCCTCTAACTTCCGGATCCACCTCCTTACCTTCAGCCTGATTCTTGGAGGTTTCGCTCTTCCGGCATCTGCTGAAGACTGGCCACAATGGCGTGGGCCCGACCGCGATGGCCGCTCTCTGGAAACTGCCCTTCTCAAGAAATGGCCGGAAGGCGGCCCCCCTCTGGCGTGGAAAGCCCGGACTGCCGGTGCAGGGTTTTCCAGTATCTCCGTTTCAAAGGGTGTCATCTACACGCTGGGTGATCTGGCAGAGGGGTGCCATGTGATCGCTCTTAAGGAAACGGACGGATCGCTGATCTGGAAATCTCGAACTGGAGAAGCCGGCGGGCATCGTGGCTATCCTGGCCCTCGGAGCACACCCACCGTGGATGGCGGACAGGTGTTCGCTCTCGACCAGCACTCCAACCTGATCTGCCTCAACGCAGCTGACGGAGAAAAGGCTTGGACGGTTAACCTCCAAGAGGACTTTGATGGCAAGATGATGTCAGGATGGAGGTGGAGTGAATCCCCTCTTGTTGATGGCGAATCCGTGATCTGCACTCCCGGCGGAGCCAAAGGTACTGTTCTGGCTCTCAGCCGCAAAACCGGGAAAAAACTTTGGCAGACCAGTGAGTGGACGGATCCAACCGGCTATTCATCGGTTATCATCGCAACCATAAACGGAACACGCCAATATGTCCAACTCACTGGCAAGAGCTTGGCAGGAATTGATCCCAAGTCGGGAAAGGTTCTCTGGAGGGTCGAGCGCATCGGTAAGACCGCTGTGATCACCACTCCTGTTGTTCATCAAAATATTGTCTGGGTGACTTCCTCTTATGGAGTCGGCTGCCACGCCTTCCAGATCGACAGGAAAGGAGACAAATGGTCCGCCAGGGAAATTCATTCGAGCCGAAAATTCGCCAACCACCATGGCGGCGTCATCGAACTGGACGGGCACGTTTTTGGCTCAACTGGAGGGAGCTTTGCCTGCATGAACATCAGGAGCGGGGAACTCATCTACCGCGAGCGAAGCGCTGGAAAGGGGGCCACGACCTTTGCCGATGGACACTTCTATCTCCGAAGCGAAAACGGACCCGTAGCCCTGATTGAAGCTTCTTCAAAAGAATTGAAGGAAATCAGCAGCTTCGAGCAACCCGAGCGAAGCGAGAAGAAATCGTGGGCTCACCCTGTGGTGGCCAATGGAAAATTGTACCTCCGCGATCAGGACCTGCTCCTCTGTTATGATATCTCAGAAAAGTAGATGATAGCAGCAGCGCATGCACCCTTCTATCGCAAGATCGCAATTCAGTCCGCTTTCCCGTCCTTGTTCTCGTCCCGGATTCCGGAATAGGGATTAGCGAGCACTGCCTGCCACGCGATTTTGCGAAACACCTTGTCGAGCTGCTCTCCCGGGAACCCCCCAGTCTCCACTTTCCCGCCAATCAACTCGGGGGATCGACGGTAGAGAGACGCATAAAATACATAACCCTCCAGCCATTCAAATCCCGGCCCGAGGTGACCCAGCTTATCCCGCCAGAGAGACTTCGCTTTGCCTCCCAGCGCACGGTGGAGACCTTCCACTCCAGGCAGCTCACCCCGCTGAAAATATTGAGATGCCAGCACCATCGCCTCACAGGTCGGCATGATCACTACCCTTCCAGGATATTTCTCATTGAGAGGGGCGATCAGCTCTCCATAAGCCTGTCCCTGTAACTCACCAAGCTGCTTGATCGTTTCTGGAACAAACCCCTTCTTTTTAGCCCCCTCGATTTTGTCCAAGTGCTCAATCTGAGGCCAGCCGTCGGAGAGGAAAAACTTCATGCCGGGGTTATACTTCAGGCAAAATTCAATCCAGCATGAGTAGTATTCCGGGCGGTCATTAAAATAAGGGCCCCACATCATGGCTTCCCATTCCGCATTGGCGATGGAGGCCAGAAGCTTTGGCTTCGCCTTTCCCTTAAACTGAAAGATGCCATTCTCCTGCTCCCACTTATAGCGGGTGCTACCCGTCATCCCCCCCCCGGTATGCAGATGCATCGGCTGCTGAAATCCAGCAGCCCGGCAGATTTTAGGGAGAGTCTTATATCCGGGGCCCATAAAACTATGTCCCGTTCCGACAACCCGAAGCCCTCCATCTTTTGGTTTGGCGAAGGAAGTAACTGGATCCCTGCCGGAACCAAGAACCTTTGCGTAGGTCTCCCGGATGCGTTCCGGAGACTGGTAGCACACCGCGTGCTCGGGGAATTTCTCCTTATCCCATCCCGGGTGCACCTTGAAAGAACGCGCTGCTCCCCGTTGCGCACCACCTCCACCGCTTGCCTTGTCGCGAAAAGCGAGGGCCTCCGCTACAGTCAGTATTCCATCCTTGTTTGCATCAGCCTGCGGGAAACGCTTTAGCAACTGAGCAAGTTGGTCCTTGGCGGGATTGGCACAGGCAACACCGCCCGAGGCAATCAGGATAACCAGAAAGGTGTAAGCCCGTCTACGGCATCTGATGTTGAGCTTCATATGGGCGCCATGCTCCATCTCTCGCACCAGAGGTCCAATCAATTTCACAGAAAGAGGGGAGAGTTTCCAACGCGAACAGTGGGGAAAACCCGGTAAATCACCCCACAACGAGGAAGTCCCATATTTCCGGATGTTCAGCCGGACTTCCACGAGGCAATACTACGCGACACATGCGCTCCCTGCTCTTCTTTACCAGAATCCGTATGCCCACCTTTTTTCTGGGAGCCATTTCTCTCTTTTTCGTTCCGCTGCTCGCGCAGAACACGAACACCCCCACCCCTGAGGCATCCTCTGCGAACCGGCCCGTCACGGGTCAGGGAGGCATGGTAGCCACTCAGGAAGCCCACGCCACCAGGGCCGCACTGGAAGTTCTCGCTGAAGGCGGCAATGCCGTAGACGCCGCGGTCACGGCTGGCTTTACTCTTGCCGTCACCCTCCCGCGAGCCGGCAATCTGGGGGGAGGAGGTTTCATGCTGATTCACCTCGCAGGAGAAAACCGACAGATTGCTCTCGACTATCGGGAGAAAGCACCGTCGGCAGCTCACCGGGATATGTTTCTGACGAAGGAAGGCGCTCCTGACCCGAGACGTTCTCGCTACACTCGGCTGGCATCGGGAGTTCCCGGCACTGTTCGTGGTCTGGCGCACGCCCTGCGACACTACGGATCAATCTCAATCCGCAGAGCCCTTGCACCAGCAATCAAACTAGCCGCAGATGGATTTGTCGTAGGGCAGGCCCTTCACGATTCCCTGAAATCCTGCGCAGATGATTTATACGCAGACAAGGAAGCTCGATCCATCTTCCTCAACGCCAACGGAAAGGCTTGGCCGGTGGGCAGCACCCTCGTTCAGAAGGATCTCGCTCGCAGCCTGCGCCTGCTGTCTGAACAAGGGCCTGCCGCATTTTACCATGGGGACATTGCGACCGCGATTGATCGTGATATGCGTGCTCATGGTGGACTAGTCAGCCGCAAGGATCTCGCTGACTACCGCGCCGTAGAAAGGATGCCGATCCAGGGGCACTACCGTGGGTGGAAGATCATGTCCATGCCTCCCCCAAGCTCAGGTGGCATCCATCTCATCCAGATGCTCAATATTATGGATCATTTTCCAATAGGTGAATATGGCTCAAACTCGGACGAGACCATCCATGTCATTACGGAGGCAATGAAAAGGGCCTACGCCGACCGTTCACGCTATCTTGGAGATCCTGACTTTTCCGAGATTCCCGTATCCCAGCTCATCTCGAGGAACTACGGGCAGAAGCTAGCCAAGGGCATCACCCATGGACCCGCCACGCCCAGCAGCCAGATCGCACCGGGACTGGGACCTCTCCCCCCGCCCGAGAGCAACGAGACCACTCATTTTAGCGTCATCGACAAGGAGGGCAACGCGGTCTCCAACACCTACACCCTCAACTTTAGTTACGGATCACGGATCGTCATCCCCGGCACGGGAATTCTTCTCAACAACGAAATGGACGACTTCTCCGCAAAACCTGGAACCCCAAATGCCTACGGCCTCATCGGGGGTCGGCGTAATGCCATCGAACCGGGAAAGCGAATGCTCAGCTCAATGACTCCCACTATTCTGCTGGGTGAAGACGATACCGTTATTGCCACTGGAAGTCCCGGCGGAAGCCGGATCATCAACATCGTCCTGCAGATCGTCAGCAACATCATCGATCATGGCATGAATGTCGCGGAGGCGACCCGAACGACTCGTTTTCACCACCAATGGCTCCCCGATGAGCTGCTTGTTGAGACCGGCCTAGAAGCAAACACTAAGAACCTTCTCAGCAAACGGGGGCACACCATCCGACCCACCAGCCCCATTGGTTCTACTCAGACGGTCATGAAGAGGAAGGGGATCTTTCTCGGAGCCAGCGACCCCCGGATAGGCGGAGCACTCACCCTCGGACTTACCGGCAACTCTTTCCCACAGGACAAGGGTCTCCCCCGGGACTAGCCATTCCAAAACCCGTCCGGGTTACTCCTGATCATCATGACAGTCCCCGCACGATCAATTGAAGCAGATCTGATATCCTGAGCCGGGAAGGAA
>DFWB01000087.1 GCA_002380675.1 Akkermansiaceae bacterium UBA4145 | reverse complement strand
CTTATAGAGTCCTTGAACGAAAAAGATGGAGAGGCCAACATCAGCTGCGGCTATCATGCCATCGAATTCCTTCTCTGGGGTCAGGACTTTTCTGCAGAAGGTCCGGGGGACCGGCCTTTCACCGATTACACGACCGCGGACAACGCAGACAGGCGCGGAGACTATCTGCGGGCCGTCACCAACCTTGTGGTGGAGAAGCTGGAGGGACTCGTTGCTGAATGGGTGCCTGAAAAGGACAACTATCGGGGAGAGTTCCTGAAGCTGCCCACTAGTAAGGCTCTCGAAAAGATAATGACCGGTATGTCAATGCTTAGCGGGTTCGAAATGGCTGCTGAGCGCTTGAACGTGGCTTACGACACCCAAGCGCAGGAGGACGAGCACTCTTGCTTTTCCGATACTACCCACAATGACATGGTCTACGACCTCGTTGGAATCCACAACGTGTGGACCGGTTCCTACAAGGAGCTGAGCGGACCTGGACTGCAGGTTCTCGCTCAGGGCCTTAAGCCCGAACTTGCCGGGCAGCTTGGCTCCAAGATCGAGGATTCTGTTGCAGCCGCGAAGGCGATTCCAGTTCCATTTGATCAGGCGATCCTCGGGGAGGATGACGCGCCCGGACGGAAAGCAATCCTCCACACGATTGAGACACTGGAGGAGCAGGCCAAACTTCTCGTTGCCATGGCTGGGGAGATGGGCTTTGGTGTGCCCATTAGCGAAGAAGAGGGATGAGATATGCGCGTCGGTCGACTTTTCATGCACTGATCTGGCTTTTTACGGCCTCGATTGCGTGGAGTGACGATCGTCTGAGTGGGGGAGATACTACAGTCTTTGTCACCAACGACAAAGCGTTCGCCCGTCCTCTCGCCAACATCAGTCGACTGACCAGAAGGCAACACACCGTCGGAAATTCTTTTTTCAACCAGAACTGGGTTGCGTCCCCGGCGTCCACTACTTCGAGGGACGGGCTGGGCCATCTCTTCAACGCTCGCTCCTGCTCGGCATGCCATGTGCGTGACGGGCGTGCTGAGCCGCCTCAGAAAGGAGAAATTTCTCTCGGGCTGGTGATGAGAATCAGCCTTCCGGGTCGTCTCGAAACGGGCGGGCCGGTTCCGGACCCGGCCTACGGACTGCAATTGAGCGAGAGAGCCCTTCCAGGCCTTAAGCCGGAAGGGCACGTCCAAGTTCGGTATGAAGAAGTAGGCGGAACATACACCGATGGGGAACCTTTCAGCCTCCGGCGCCCAATTTATGACATCGTTGATCTGGGCGCTGGTCCCCTCAGTCCAGATACCAAATTCAGCCCACGGGTAGCTCCGGCAGTTCACGGGCTAGGATTGCTGGCGGCCGTGGACGACGAGACCCTGAGAGCTCAGGCCGATCCAAACGATCTAGACGGTGACGGAATTTCAGGGAAAGTGAATATGGTCTGGGATTATGAGGGAAAAAAGCTCGTCACAGGCCGCTTTGGGTGGAAGGCGAACCAGCCCTCACTCCGGCAGCAGACAGCAGGAGCTTTCGTTGGAGATCTGGGGATCACGTCGCCCCTTTTTCCGAGTGAAAATCACACAACCTCCTACGCCGAGCTCCACAAGTTCGTGAGCACGCCTGATGACGAACAGCCCGAACTAACAGCCAAAATCCTGCAGCGGGTGACGGCCTACCTTCAAACACTCGCGCCCCCAGCGCGCCGCGATGTGAGTGACCCGACTGTGAGGCAAGGGCAGAGACTCTTCGCGGCAATGAAGTGTGCATCGTGTCATACCCCGGAGCTCAAGACGGGAGATTTTCATCAGCTCGCCGAATTGCGCAACCAGACTATCCGGCCTTACACGGATCTCCTTCTCCATGACATGGGAGCGGGCCTGGCTGACGGTCGGGAGGATTTTGAAGCAAGCGGGCAGGAGTGGCGCACTCCTCCACTCTGGGGAATTGGTCTGCAAGAGCGGGTTAATGGCCATACGACACTGCTTCACGATGGTCGCGCCCGCAATCTCACCGAGGCAATTCTCTGGCACGGAGGCGAAGCTGAAATTTCGAGAGAGCGTTTCCTCAATTCTACAAGAGAAGAACGCTCGGCTCTGCTGTCTTTTTTGGAGAGCCTGTAGGGAAGTGATAACGAGAAAGCGTTAGCGCTAAGGACCAAGCTCTGCTAGGATATACAACGCTCGGAACAAGCTCCTTGTCGACGAAAGCCCAATGTCACCCAAATCACACCTTCTTCAGGCTTTGGTCTTCCTTGGCCTCTGCTGGGCAGCCTCTCCGAGGGTAGACGGCGCGGTCCTGTGGTCGGAAGCGTCTGACGGGGATCTCTCTGGCGACTTCAGCGCTCCTCAATTGCTGACGGTTTCGCTGGGTGACAATATCGTCGCAGGGCGGATGGGGCAGACCGGCGATCTTGGCGCGACCAATGGGAGCGATGCTGATTATTTTGCCATTATTGTCCCGGACGGTCTTGAGGTCGTGGCAATTACGGTGGATAGCTATTTGTTCTCGGGCGGTGGTAACCCCGGTGGTGGATCTTTTCTCGCCTACGGGGAAGGTGCAGATTTCATGGGACAGGGTTTCGGTGATATTGACGGTTACGTGATATTTGCAGCGGATGCGGAAAATCTTCTCCCAGGGCTGCGGCAGGATATTTTCGGGGATTTAAGTCAGACTTCCTTGGGGGCTGGTGAACACGCTTTCTGGCTTCAGGAGACTAATCCTACGGTTGTTGAATACTCACTTGCTTTTGATGTAGTGCCTGAGCCCACATCTCTCGGACTTCTCGTATTGGCTTTTTGGTTCGGGCTAGGGCTGAGGCGCCGGTCATGAAGAATGTGAGGTCGGGGGTCAAGCTCATCGGGCATCACAAAGGGGCAAGGGACCGCTAGCGTAAAGGTAGAGTGGGTGCTTTGATTTGAGGCGATGTATCCCGACGCCAACAGCATCATCGGCGCCCTCTCGGAGGAGGTCTGGGAATTGCCTTCGGAGCTTGGTCCGATAGTGGATTTTTTTGAGAAACTTCCGTTCTGTTGGGTTCAGGTAATCAATCGCGAAATATCTTACACATGGCTCAGCAGGTGTCCGATGGTGCTCTTGGAGGAATCGGGACTCAGCTTTCCAGAGCTTGGCCTGACGATCAGTGATTATGAAGTCGCGGGCGTGATAGTCCGGCGTCACCCTGTTCATGCAGGGATGGTGCGGGTGTCTATTACCTCATCCAGTAGCGGGGAGAAGGTACTTGTGGACGCCCCGGCATGGGCAGAGGAGGCAATTTCTAAGCTTTCGCGGAATGTCGTACAGGTTCATTCATCTGGGGATGTTACGGAGAGCAAGGATCACACTTCTCGAAAACTTTGTAATTGCTGCAACGAACGACGCCGCAAGACACGACAGGACGGGGAAAGCCACCCGCTCTATGAGCTTTTGTCGGTCGCTAGCCTCAGTGAGAATGGTCTCCGGATAGATGTTGAGGGAGAGCTTTTTCGCTTCAGCACTCATTTTTATCCGCTCAATCACGGGCAAGATGGGGGTAAGATGTCCCTTGGCGCTTCACGGTCAAACCTGACTCTTGATCTATCGGAGTTTTTTCGTGCGGTGGCACGGATCGATACTATCGAGCAAACTAGATGCTCGGTCATTGATTGCTTTCATTCATATGGGGATCTGCTGCTTTCTGTTTCACAGGAGGGGAATGAGCTCTATGCGCTCTGGAGCTCAATGGCAAAGCGAGCAGGATCAGGGAGATAAACGGGCGAGATCGTCAAGATAGATGAGAAGCCCAAAAGATACACTCGACATCTCTAACCATAGTAGAAAACCATCAGGCCATGCGCACCACAACTGTTCTTTCGCTCATGGTCCTCTGCGTAGGATTCAGTGAGCTCTCTGAATCCAGTCCAGCTCTTGGCGAGGAGTTAAATTCATGGCCAGGATTTCGGGGAGAGGGCAACAGCATTACATACGACGAGAAACTCCCCCTCAAGTGGAGCGAGAAGGAGGGCGTTGCCTGGCGGGCTGCACTGGAAGGGTTTGGCCAGTCAAGTCCGGTAACATGGGGTGACCGGGTTTACGTCACCAGCACGGGAGGTGAAAATAAGGAGCATCTATATCTGGAGTGTTTTAATCTCATTTCGGGGAAGCGATTGTGGAGGCAGCAGATGGAGGCTTCCGAGAAAGTCGAGAAGGTAACCAAGATGATCTCACAGGGAGCTCCTACTCCTGTAGCGGGCCCCCTCGGAGTGTATTGCTTCTTCGAGAGCGGAGATCTGTTTGCCTTCGATCATGAAGGGAGGGCACGGTGGAATCGGAAGCTCACCAAGGAGTTTGGACAATTTGAGGGAGGGCATGGAGTGGGATCCTCCCTAGTGGGAGCTCCGGAGCGGCTCCTTCTCCTCATTGATCATGACGGACCGTCCTACCTTCTTTGCGTTGACCGGAAAACCGGTAAGACCGTGTGGAAAACTGAGAGGGAGTCCAGAGTGTCATGGACAACGCCGCTCTATCTCGATCGAGGGGACGAAGCACAGGTTGTGATCAGCTCTAATGGAGCGCTGGAGGGATATGACCTCAAGAATGGCGAGCGAATTTG
>DFWB01000080.1 GCA_002380675.1 Akkermansiaceae bacterium UBA4145 | reverse complement strand
CTCCTTGAACTCTGCTCGAATCTTGTGGCGGATGTAGCCTCTGGCGGCTTCTTCCTCAGCCTGCACGAAGAACCAGCGGGCATCATCCGCCACACCAAGTTCCATCAGCAAATGCCGCAGTTCGTCCGGCCCATCGGCTTCGGGATTTACTGTAATACCCAGAAAAAGCAGATTTTCGTCATCAGGAAATTTTTTGGACAGGTCCCGCATCGCACCCAATGACTCTCTCATTCTCTCCCCCTCTTGGAGAGAAAGAGGGGTAAAAAGGGTCGTCTTCCCCTTCAGTTGTTCGGTGGTGAATGCCTTATTGTTCTGGTCTCGACCAAAAAATACCTCCGTGAGGCGCTGGACCACATGAGGCCGGGCATCCTGCTCATCGCTTTGATGTTTGAGGCGGTATGCAAAAGTAACCAGGACCCCTCCAACGATCATCAGGACCGCGATCGAAAGCCCTGTCTTCTTCAGCTTCGCAGGATCCCTCTCTGCAGGCTCAAGATGGATGGTTTGTCTGGCCACAACGGGGGGAACCTAGGACGGCAAAGGCAGATTGGAAATGGAAATTCGCACAACCTTTCCACGATAACCACATCCAGCCCGCGTTCCAGACTCCTCAATTCCAGTCCAAGGCAAGCGCTGTCAGCACTACAGGAAGGTAGAGAAGCGTGAGCAGAAAAAAGCGCCGACACGACTGACGATCCCCTGCCAAAGCAAATCTGATCGCCATCACGCACAGGTAAAGCCCTGCCGCACCACCTGTAAGGCCAAACATCAACCCTGCATATCCCATCAGAAATGCGTAAAGCGCCAACCCTGAGAGCCCCAGAGAAAATATTGCAGCTAAAAGTCCAGAGCGCCTGCCTGACTCATCTCCATCAGACCACATTCTAAAGCCCGCTGTTTCGTACTGCTCCCGGCATAGCCAGTTAATTGAAACAAAATGTGGAAGCTGCCAGAGAAACAGGAGGGCGAAAAGAAACCATCCGCGTGGATCTTCCATCCCGCCTCCGCCTCCAACCCACCCGATCACCGGTGGCAGAGCACCGGGAATTGCGCCTACCAGAGTGTTGATGGAACTTCTCCTTTTGAGGGGAGTGTAGACAAACACATAGGTTGCAATGGTGATCGCGATCAGGGTGGCCGCTCCCTTGTCCACCATCGCGGCGACGTGGATGATGCCAAACCCACAAAGTATCCAGCCGAGCATGAACGCCCAGGTTGGAAGAACACGCTCGGCAGGGAGCGGACGATCAGCGGTCCGAAGCATTCTGGCATCCTCTTTGATCTCCATCAACTGATTGAAGACCGCGGACCCGAAGGCGGCCGCTGCCGTGCCGACCAAGGTGTGTATTAAAGCCCAGAGCTGCCCCCATTCCCAAGCCCCGGACTGAGAGAGGGCGGCGATCAGAAAACCAAAAAAGGTCGTCAGCAGAACAAAGATGTTGAGCCGCAACTTGATCAGGGCGGCCAAGTCCCCTCTGAAGCTTGGCCCAGAAGCAACCTCACCTCCTTGTTTGTCTCCTCCGTCCTTCACTCTCATGCAGTGTGCTACGAAACCTACCTTACCGCAATCCCTGCAAGTGCAAGATCCCCACGAAATTTCTGCCAATTTTCTCCTTCAGGCCCTACACCGGAGCCATGAATTTTGCGATTTGCAACGAGACCTTCCAAGACCGCAGCTTTTCGGAGCAATGCCAGGCCGCGGAGGCTGCGGGCTACACCGGGATCGAAATTGCCCCATTCACCCTCGCCGACGATATCTCCCTTATTTCTGCCTCGGAGATTGCCAGCTACCGAAAGGCGGCAGCTGATCATGGCCTGCAAATCGTGGGACTCCACTGGTTACTAGCCAAGACTGAGGGATATCATCTCACCAGCCCTGATGCCTCAATTCGGGCAGCCACCGCCGACTACGCTCGCCGGCTGGCCGACCTTTGCTCCAGCCTTGGCGGAAATATCATGGTCTGGGGAAGCCCCCAGCAGCGCTCACTGGAGTCAGGATGGGATTATGGGGAATCCGTGGAGCGAGCTGTCGAAGTTCTCAGGCCGGCCGCCGAACACTGTGCCGACCTCGGGATCACCATCGCCATGGAACCCCTTGCCCGATCAGAGACCAATTTTCTGAATACCGCGGAGGAAACCGCCGCTCTTCTCGATATTGTCGATCACTCCCACCTCCAGCTCCATCTCGACGTCAAGGCCATGAGTTCTGAGCACAAGGGGCTGGGGGATCTCGTCCGCGACAATGCCTCCCGGATCGCACATTATCACGCCAACGACCCCAACCTGCTCGGCCCGGGCATGGGCGAAGTGGATCATACCCCAGCCGCCCAGGCTCTGCACGAAATAGGCTATCAGGGCTGGATTTCGGTCGAAGTCTTCAAATACGAGCCCAGCCCAGACGAAATTGCCCGACAGAGCATGGAATACCTCCAAAAGGTCTATCTCGGCGGATCCTGAGCAATTCTGGACAACCCGGGAGAATCACCCCTCGATCGGCTAGCCGCTTGACCCAAATTTCCTCTTTGCCGCTGCCGCTGGTTCCCGGTTAGGGTGACCAGAGACACATGAGCAATAACGACGACCAACCCAACCGCGAGATTGAAATCCTCGAGTCGGTGGCCGACAAGGGCGCCCTAGCAAAGGCCAAAGCCTACACCAAGCTCTCCGGACCGGGTTGGCTGCAGGGGGCGATCACCCTGGGGGGAGGATCGCTGGCAGGCGCGCTCTACTTGGGCACAATTTCCGGCTATAACCTGATGTGGCTTCAGCCCTTAGCCATGATCTGCGGGATCATCATGCTGAGTGCCATCGCCTATGTCACCCTCTCAACAGGGCAACGACCTTTCGGCGCCATCAACAAAGGACTCTCTCCCCTGCTCGGTTGGTCGTGGCTCATTGCCGTGATCCTCGCCAATATAGTCTGGTGCCTGCCTCAATTCAACCTCGGCCGAGCTGCCGTCCAGCAGAACCTCCTTCCAGGTCTGGGAGAGAGTGCAGTTTCCACCGCAGGCATCTGCTGGGTTCTTTTCATTGTGGCCTTTGCCGTCAACGCTTCCTACGAGGGAGGCAACAAGGGGATTAAGTGGTTCGAGCGAATCCTCAAGGTGATGGTCGGCATCATTGTCGTTTCCTTCTTCCTAGTCGTTGTCACCCTCACCTCCAAGGGAGCCATCCCATGGGGCGGGATTTTCAGCGGACTCATTCCAAATTTCTCGTATCTCTTTAATCCAGCACCTGCCTACGCCGAACTCATTGGCTCATCGAGTGCACCGGAGATCTGGAACAACATCATTTCAGAAAAACAACGGGACATAATTATTGCAGCCTTCGGAACGGCGGTCGGCATCAACATGACCTTTCTTCTCCCCTACTCCATGCTCCGCAAGAAGTGGGGGCGGAAGCATCGCGGACTCGCCATCTTCGACCTCTCCATCGGGCTTTTCGTTCCCTTCGTCATCGCCACCGGCTGCGTTGTCATTGCCTCGGCCTCCCAGTTCCACTCCAAGACGGACGACATCTTTGATGAGAACGGAAAACCTGTTCCAAAGGTGGCGAAAGCCTATCAGGGATCTCTGGACGGACTGGCAGACAAGAAGGCTAAAGCTGAGGCAGAAAAAAATGAGGTCGATCAGGAGGACAAGGACCAGATGAACCAGCTGGTAGTCAGCGCCAAGAAATCCCTTAACGACAGTGACCGCAGCATAGCGGCCATGCTCATCAAGCGGGATAATGCCACCTTCGCAACCAGCCTTGCTCCCCTCACCGGAGATACCGTCGCCCAAGTTGTCTTCGGGGTCGGAGTCCTCGGCATGGCCCTCTCGACCATCATCATCCTGATGCTGATCAACGGTTTCGCCTTCCAGGAACTCTTCAATCAACCCGGCAGTAAGACCCTGTACTTCATCGGATGTGCCGTCTCAGGATCGGCGGGGCTCCTCGGACCATTTATCTGGGGTGACGGCCAGGCCAAGGCGGCTCTCGCCGTTCCCACCTCGGTCATCGGCGGCTCCCTGATCCCCATCGCCTACTTCACCTTCCTCCTGATGATGAATTCCCGGAGAGTCCTGGGCGACAAACGCCCCACCGGTCGCAAGCGCGTGATCTGGAATATCCTCATGATAGGCGCAACTGGAATCGCGACCTTCGGATCCGTCTGGGTCCTCAATGGAAACTCCAAGGCTGATGGTTTTGCCGGCCAGGCCGCGACCGGAGGGTTGATTTTTCTCGTGGTCCTGTTCCTCGTCGGAATCATCAGCTTCATCGTCAAGGAATCCAAGACCTCTGGATCCAACTGAAGACCTTTCATCCCGCAGGAATTACCCTCATGAAATTCGGAATTATCGGGGCCGGCATGATCGGCCAGTTCCACGGCAAGGCCATCGAGGCCATGACGGGCGGAGAACTGCACTCCGTCTTCGACCTCCGGGCCGAAGCAGCGCAGCAACTCGCGGAGCAGTTCGACGCAAAACCCTTCAGCGACCTCGAGAAGTTCCTAGCCGACGACGAACTTCAACTCGTCACCGTAGGCACCCCTTCCGGCGCACACCTGGAGCCCTCCCTCGCCGCTCTGAATGCCGGCAAGCATGTCATCTGTGAAAAACCCCTTGAGATCACTCCGGAGCGGATCGATCTCATGATGAGAGCGGCTGAAGAAAACGGAGTCTCCCTCGCAGCCGTTCTCAACCGCCGGTTTCACCCCGCGATGGATGCCTTCAAGGCTGCTGCTGACGCGGCCCGCTTTGGCACTCTGACCTCTGCGTCCGCCTACGTGAAGTGGTATCGAGACCAGGCCTACTACGATTCTGCAGCGT
>DFWB01000255.1 GCA_002380675.1 Akkermansiaceae bacterium UBA4145 | reverse complement strand
AGATGACGCCGAACAGCAAATTACCCTTGTTACAAGGGGCGAGGACCTTCTTTCCTCAACGCATATCCACAGGGTTCTGCAGAATCTTCTCGGCTACCCGGAACCCCTCTATCTTCATCATAAGCTGGTCTGCGACGAAAAAGGGAATCGGCTGGCTACCCGCGACAAGGCTCTCTCCCTCGCTAGCCTCAGGGACTCGGGATTCAATCGCGCCCAGCTCCTCGCAAGGCTCCCTCCCATACCTGCTCTCCCACGAAACCTTACCAGTGAAACTTGAATCTTTCCTCTTCCACCCTAAAAGAGAGCCATGGACGACACCAAGATCACGCTCAACACCTCCAAAGGCGCCATCGATATCTCGCTATTTTCAGGCGACACCCCTATCACCTGTGCTAGCTTCCTGAATCTCGCTACGAAGGGTTTTTATGACGGCCTGATCTTTCACCGAGTGATCAAAGACTTCATGATTCAGGGTGGATGCCCCGAGGGTTCTGGGCGAGGAAACCCTGGTTATCAATTTGAAAACGAGTGCCTCCCTCATCGCAGTCACGATAGTGCCGGAAAGCTCTCCATGGCCAATGCGGGACCAAATACAAATGGCAGCCAGTTTTTCATTACGCATACTGCAACCCAGTTCCTCGACGGGAAACACACCGTCTTTGGTGAAGTTACGGGAGGACAGGAGGTCGTCGATGCGATTGCCACTGCCACTACGGGGCCCGGCGATCGACCAGCTGAGGATATCACAATTGATTCGGTGACCATTCACGATTCCACCGAAGACCTTTTCGAGGCGCAAAAGTCGAGGATTGCTGACTGGAATGCAGCAATGGCCTAGAGCGCGCACGAACAGTCCTTACTTCCTCAGAAGCTCCAGTCTCTTCTCAAGCTGCTGCAGTTTACCCTTCATACTCCGGAGTTCTTCCAGAACTTCGTCCAGTTCCTTGTCTCGTTTGTCACCCTGATCGGACGGGGCAGGGTCAGAGGGCTCCTCCGCCACTGGTGGCTCGACAGACTTCTTGACGTCCATCTCGTCCACGGATGAAAGCAACTTGCGAATGTCCGAGGCGGGAATGGCCAGAGTTTTCACGCGCCCAGCCCGGGAAACATTAATTCCAATACAGCGACCCTGAAGATCCAGCAGGGGACCTCCGCAGACCACAGGAGAAATTGGCATGTCGTGCTGCAAAGCCAGCGGAAAGCCCGATAACCTTTCCGACAAGGGACCACTCATCTCGTTCATTCTTCTAAACCTGTCAGAGCTCTGCTCCTGAGGGCGGGCGGCAAGCTTGACCTTGACCTTGTCCACATTCTCTCCTCGTTGGTAGGTGAATTCTACTTTGTCCCCCGCGCGATATGTCCGGATCTTGCTTCCAAAGGCAAAGGGGTCCTGGAGGGCTATCCCGTCGACATGCGTGATAACGTCATTTGCCTGCAAGCCCGCTTCTTCTGCCGGGCTCCCATTGACAATGCGGACAATTTCGACTCCATTTTCACCCTCTCCAGCCTGAATTCCAAGGAACCCAATCTCGCCCAGGGCCCGTGGCAGCACACTCACCAAGCCAATCCCAAGGGGGGCCCCATCCGGATCCGGTGAGGTCAGTAATGTTCCTATCGGGGATTTTTTCTTACCCACCCACTTCACTGGCTCCAATCCTTCCGGCGAGCCTTGATACAAAGCGAGATCACGCTTCGGAAATCGCTTAATGAGCTTGAGAGATATTTGTCCCTCTTCGCCCTTGCGTGACACCTCCCCTTCGAGCGTCTCGACATTCTTGGTTAGAATATGCCCCTTGTCAGAAACGACAGTTCCCAGTGCGGCGGGTTTTCCATTCACCCCTACTGACACGACTGAGCGTGCTGCTTTACTGGTCACTGGCTGAAGCGACTTCATCGCAGACGCGAAGAAATCATCTGGCCCGCTCTGGATCTCCATCTCGAGCATATCGCGGAGGGCTTCCGGACCGATTGAATCCGCCATCTCCCGCAGGGCCCTCTCGAGTTCGGCCATCCCCCCGAGTTTTTTCAGATCTTCCTCATCCAAATCCAGATTGCCCCTGCGTAGTGATTCCCTAAGTAGCTTTTCAAGATCAAGCCCAGCACCCTGTTCCTTGTCTTCTTCCGCTTCGCCCTCTTCGCCAGGCTGGGCTGACTCCTCGGACTCTTCTTCCTCGGACTCTTCTTCACTAGGCGGAGAACCAAGAAGGTCGCCCAGCCGAGCCAGCTTCACCTTGACCTCATTTTTCTCGCCCCCCCTCCGATAGGAAATCTTCAAAGTATCGCCAGAATCATACTCGCCGACAGCTTCAATCAGCTGCTCCGGACTGTCGACTGGTTCTCCGTTAATTGCCGCAACGATATCTCCAGCCTGTAATCCGGCTTTTTCAGCTGGTGAATTTTCCATTACCCCCTCCAGAGACACTCCCCCATCCTCGGCCGGACCGGCCAAATTGATTCCAAGGACCGGGCGCTCAGGATTGACCTGTTGCTCACCTCCTGCGAAACGCGCGCCGGTCCGCTTCCCCGCAATCATCTCATCCCAACTCCCAAGGAATACTCCAATGGGAACATGCCTGTTTTCGCTGAGAGTTGACCCAATGTTGGAATGAATTCCTATCACCTCTCCCTTCAAGTCAAAGAGAGGCCCACCAGAATCCCCTCCGACGACTGCACAGTCCGTCGTAACAAACTGCCCGTTACCTAATACCCGGCCGAGTCGCACTGGCGGAGACCGCATCGAATCAAAGCCTCCAGGGTGACCGAATGCTACACACCACTCATTCCGCATAAGACCCTTGCTTTCCCCCACCTTCACGAAAGGGTAACTTCCCTCTTCTGTAATCCGAACCATGGCAGCATCTCTGTCATAATCTCCACCGAGTTTTTCAGCCTTCACCCGCTTTCCGTCCGGAAAAATGACGATCACATCGTCCGAGAGGGACGCCACCACATGAGCTGCGGTCAGGACTAATCCCTCTTCACTGACGATCACCCCACTTCCTGCTCCACCGCCCCCGGTCGAAACGAGAGAAACCGTAGCCGCTGCACTCCTATCCGAGAGAGCGACCAACTTCTTGCTCAGCTTCCGAAGATCGGCCAATCCGTCCACTAAAGGAGCGACCTCCATTTCCTGGGCGGTAGCGGGAACGGAGTGCCCGATCGTGAGAAGAGCCGCCATCGAGAGGGCGACCAGGGATTTAAGATTGATCTTCATTCTGGAGGTAAGGTGCTGTTTGTGCGCGATGCGGGTAATAGCCCGCAGGGACCAAGCGTCATGAACGCCCGATTCTGTTGACAATAGATTTCCAATTCTCTCCGGCGTCAACTGATGGTTCGGGCAGATTTGACCAAAACCAGTTGAAATTAAGGCTTTTAATACAAAATATTGTCCCCGGACTTCTTCCTCCCGCCAGAATCAGGTTGTGGTCCGAGATTTCAGTCCTCTTGCTCAAATAGTCAAAAGCCTTGCCCCCTGCTGACAATCACGCAACCTCCGCGCCGTGCTGGCCATTCAGCAACTCCGCGTAGAGGTCGGAGCCCGTGTCCTGTTTGACGGGCTCTCTTTCGTTTTGGGTAAGGAAGACAGGATTTCCTTTGCTGGACCCAACGGTGCCGGAAAATCCACTCTGATGAAATGTCTCGCCGGGGTGATCGAGCCGAATGCTGGTCAAATTACCCGCCCGAAAGGCCACAGAACCGGTTATCTCCCGCAGGATGGAATCCACCTGTCCGGTCATTCTCTCTGGGAGGAGGCAGAATCGGCATTTGCAGAGGCCAGGCAGCTACAGCGTGAAATCGAACAAAACTCCGCACAACTCGACGATCTGGAGCCGGGCGCCTCTTCCTACTCGGATCTCCTTCAGAAAATCGGAGAGTTGGAACTAAGTCTCGAGCACTTTGATCCAAGCAGGATCAAACCTCGAATCGAATCTGTCCTTGGTGGGCTTGGTTTTCACCGGGATGACTTCCCACGTGACTGCGGGGAATTCTCCGGTGGCTGGCAGATGCGAATCGCAATGGCCAAGCTCTTTCTGCAGGAGCCCGATGCCCTCCTTCTCGATGAGCCCACAAACCATTTGGACGTAGACGCGCAGCGCTGGATGGAATCCTTCCTGCGAGACTACAAGGGGACGATCGCAATCATTTCACATGATCGCTCTCTTCTTGATGAACTGACAACCCGGACCATAGCATTTGAGCGCGGACAGGCCGCTGAGTATGCGGGAAATTATTCCTTCTTCGTAAAAGAATCCGCCCTGCGCCGCGAAATTCTCGAAAAACAATACCGGGCGCAACAGCGCGAGATCGACAAGACCGAACGTTGGATCAACCGCTTCCGCGCCAAGAATACAAAAGCCTCTCAGGTTCAGAGCCGAATCAAGCAACTCGAGAAGATGGAGCGAATCATACTCGAGGAAGAAGAGGGGGCCATGAACTTTACCTTCCCCCCTCCTCCCCCAAGTGCTCACTGCGTGGCTAAAATCGAGGGAGGCGCTCAGCGCTATGGTAGCCTCACTGTTTTTGAGGACTTTGACTTCGAGATAACCAGAAGTCAGAAAATTGCGGTCGTTGGCCCAAATGGGGCTGGGAAATCAACATTTTGCCGAATGATTACCGGGAAGGAATCCCCCGCCGATGGCTGCCTCGAACTGGGATCTAAAGTCCTTCCCTCCTTTTTCTCGCAGACACATGCCGATGAGCTGGATCCCGGACAAACGGTCCTTCAGACCGTTGAGGCAGCCGCAAGCCGGGAAAACATGTCCCACGTGCGTAACCTTCTCGGATGCTTCCTCTTCCGGGGGGACGATGTTTTCAAACAGGTTGGGGTCCTATCAGGCGGCGAGCGCTCACGCGTAGCACTAGTTCAGATGCTCGTCCGACCTGCCAACTTCCTCATTCTTGACGAACCCACCAACCATCTCGATATGCAGTCACAGGAGGTCCTGCAGGACGCTCTGACTCAATATCCCGGCACCATCATCATTGTCTCTCACAACCGTTCATTTCTGGATCCGGTTGTGGAGCGCACCCTTGAATTCAGGCAGGGAAAACAGCCAAGGCTCTACCATGGGAACCTGAGCTATTATCTGGACAAGGTAGCAGAAGATGAGCGCCGCGGGAGTAATTCCAGCACAGCACCCGCTGGGGAGGGAGCCGCTTCAACGAAGGAAGGGGCGCTGACAAGAAAAGAAGAACGACGCCGCGAAGCAAAAGTTCGCCAGCAAAGAAACCTCGTTCTCAAGCCACTCGAGGAGCGACTTGAAAAACTGGAGACCGCGATAACGGAATTCGAGTCTGCTAAGGAAACTCTCACGGAACACATGTCCAAGCCTGAGGTAGCAAGCGACCCCGAGGAGCTGCGAAAAACCAGTGAAGCCTTCCAAGCTGTTGGCGGTCAGCTTGAAAAGGCCTACAGTGAATGGTCTCAACTTTCCGACGAAGTCGAGACCATGCGGAGCAAGCTCGAATCCACCAATCTCTGACCTTCTCACTGCAGGGAAAACCGGAAGGGGACATGCACCCGCGAACTTACCGGCTTTCCGTTCTTTATCGCCGGAGAAAAAGACCAGCGCTTTACGGCTGCGATCGCTGTGGAATCAAGCAAAGGGCTTCCGGAAGAGTTAAGTACACGAACGGACCCAACACGTCCCCGGCTGCCGATCTGGACGTCCAGCATCACCCGACCCTCTACCTTGTCTCGCCGGGCAGTCCGCGGGTAATCTGGCTGGTAGCGCCGAAGAACCCGAGCAGGCTGGGACGGTCCCCTGACTGGAATCGCGTCAGGGACAGAGCGGGTCTGGCTTCGGGCTTTCGGCTTTGATTCGGATTGCGGAGGGTCGGCGACTTTCTTTCTGAGAGGGCTCGAGCCTTCAGGATCAAGCTCCACCACAAGGCCCGAATCATAAGGCTCGACCTGATCCAGAGGTGGCTCGGGTCCACGAGGGATCTCCGCCTGAACGGCTGGCACAGGAATCGGAATTATAAGCTGGGGAGCGACCGGAGGCGTCCTGGTAAAAGAGGGGCTCTCAGGCACCACCTCTTCAACGACCTCCGGCTTGTCCAGCAAGCGGGTGATGCCGATGACCGGAGCATCGAATTCCGGCTCCACCAGAATGCCGGGAAGGATCCAAGAGTGCAGCCCCACCGTAGCAAGGCTGAGAGCCGCGGAGGCAATGAGCGACGAGAGCCAGAAGGGGAAAGGCCGAGCCTCACACGATTTGATCGGCTTGCTCTCTACGAGGTTCAGGTCCACCGGCTTACTCTTGTCCCGGCCAAACCAGCCATCAGGATGTGGAGACGGGCAACTCACAGTTTCGACTGGAATGGTGGCTTAGCCTCATGATCACCGTCAACAAGGAAGCGCTAAGAACACCCTGATGAGCAATTTCTATCCTTTTATGTGGGCAACTCTGGCTCATCTGGGACTTGAAGCTCTGCCTCAGATGGACGCGGGGAGCCAGGGGGCAGATCCTCCGTATCAAAATTCTCCTCTGCCTGCTTTGCCGCGCCCGACTTCTGCTCACTCTGGTCAAAGGGCTCAGCCAGATCTCCAGACTGCTTAACTTCAACCTCTGAGGTATCTTTCGGGGACTCCGTGGGGCCCGTCTCACCGGAGGGCACTGGGCGTTTGCTTTTACTTTGCTTGCCGGATTTTTCTTTCGGGACAGAACTTTCGAGCTCAGCGCCGCCTCCCTTGGTTTCCTTTTTGGCACGGTGGATGGTGCTGTCCGCCATCAGCAGGAGGTAGCCCTGATTGAGTAGCCAATGCAGGTCATGATACCAGTCCGCCTTGTTGTTATCATCGATTCCCTCCGGAAGCACATCCTTCCAAAGAAGTTCCAACTTGCGGCCCGAATGTGTTGTGACCCAGTTGAGCAGCGTCAGAGGGCGGTCTGCAATAACGATCTCCTCTGGAACGGGATGGGGCCGTGAGGGCCCAGCCTTCAACTTCCGCTTCCACTTAAAGACTGCCACATGGCGCCCGGAAAGTTGCCGACAAAGAATAGGGGTCAATTTGCCGGGATACCGGCGCTCCTCTGCCACGGTATGCCTCAGAAGAGTCAGCAGTCCGGGGGACAACAAATTGCCTTTGATATTCCCACCAACCCAGGCCCGGCCGGTTTCTTGAAAAGCCTGCTCAAAATGGTGTTCAACAAAATGTCTCTCCACCTCTTTTGGATCCTCAAGACAAGGGGCCTTCTGCTCTGGAGGAAGTTCTGGCGCAGTTTCCGCAGTTTCCGCAGT
>DFWB01000156.1:7917-8281 GCA_002380675.1 Akkermansiaceae bacterium UBA4145 | reverse complement strand
CAGATCTCGGGCACCCTATGGCACTGGGAATTCACCGGAGATAAAACGGTCATACTGCTCCCGCAGTCCAACACCAGCCTCCGACCCCGAACCTCCATGAAAACTATCGCGGACCGCCTTCTGGGACCACTCCACCGCCTTGCTCCGATCCTGCTTCGCAAACCAGACCTCAGCCATGGTGTCGAGGTAAGCCGCCTGCCGGGGACGCATCGCGAGAGCTCGTTCGATCTTCTGCATGGCGTCAGGTAATTCCCGGCAAGCCCGCGACGCCATCCAAGCCGCGCTATTATATGTATTGTGCGCCTTCGGGTATGCCTCGATGGACTTTGTCAATCGCCCGTAAACAATCCTGAAATTGCGATCA
>DFWB01000156.1:0-7588 GCA_002380675.1 Akkermansiaceae bacterium UBA4145 | reverse complement strand
TCCTCAATCAGACCCGCCTCTCTGAGAAGGGGGAAATAGTCGTCCGCCAGGATTCCATCGCCATTAAGGATTTCGAAGGAGCTGCGAAAGAGCTTGTTCGCCTCTTCCTGATTACCCTCCTCGTGCAGCGCCAACCCCCGATAGAGATCTGCGATGAACCTTTTACGAATAAAGGAGACCGGATTGATAAAGGTTGATCTCCCCTTGAGATACTGCATGGCATCAACTTCCGCAAAGGCCGCTGCCACCCTCCACTGCTTGTTATTCCTCGCCTGCTTGGAGAAATAAGAAGCCGCGGTTTGCCAATACCAGTCAGCGGGGCCTCCCGTGATCACCAGTTTCCGCCAGTAGTCCTCGGCCTTAGCCACCGCTCCACTGCTATTCACATCCAGAGCCATGCGGAGAAGCCGAATAGGCTCATCTAAAGAGAACGTTTCAACCTTCTCCAGAGACTCCCGCGCATCCCCATCATTCCCGGTCCTCGCAAGCGCGCCCCCATAGTAGGCCAGATAACGCATATTGGTGGGCTCCTTCTCGATTACCTCCCTCAATTTAGAGACCGCTTTTTCCCACTCTGACACCTGCCCATACTTTGCAGCCAACTTCTTCCCCCACTTCATTTCCGGGTCATCCTTCGCGAGATTTTCGAGAAGACCTACGGAGACCATGGCCTCATCCCGTGCCTCCGCCGCTTCTAAAAGGTCTCCTAAAATCTGCTGCTGCTCTTCCTGCTCACTCGCTTTTGCCTCCAAAATTTTGAGAGCGGCCCGTAACTTCGCATCGTCCATATGCACGATCCCGTAAAGCGCCCCGAGAAGGAGAATCCTCTTGGCCTTTTCCTCTTCCACCCCCTCTAAGAATCCCCATAGCCGCGGGGCGGAATCTCCCTCACCAAAAAGATGCGACACAACCCGCAGGTCATCTCGCTCCTTGGAATCGGCAGTGAGCCTTTTAGATGACACGAGGAAGGCCAGCTCATAGAGACTACCACCAAGATCATTCAAACGCCCAATAAACTCCAGCCAGTTGGAAAACCCATCCTTCAAAGCCAGCTCAGAGAGCCGCTCCATGATTTTGACACTCTCTTCCTGCTCTCCCCGGGTGTGAAGAAAGGACGCGATCGTGAGCACCTCATAACGCTCCTCTTCCGAATCTGACCAGTCCGTTGCCATCGCTTCAAACCGCTCTCCCAGCCATTTACGACGTTCCTCCTCTCCTCCTGTGTAGCCAAACACCTGGAGCGCCTTTCCAGGCTGCTCCACCGTGTCATAGTAGGTGAAGGCTGAATCTTTGTTCATTCGAAATAACAGGGGCAGTCCCGCATCTACATTTCCGTTGAGGAGAAGCGAGAGGACAGCACCTCTCTTTTCTTCATCTTCGCCATCTCCAGAGGCCTCTTTGGCCATCTGCTCCATCAGCCGATCAGACTCCTCGTGATCCAATTGCCAGCGGCGAAGGACTGTCTCCGCGTGGACCCTGACAATCGCCGACTCCCTCGGTCGATTCATACACCACTGAAGATAAGGCTCAGGATCTCCCTCAAGGAGCGCCATCACCGCTACCACGTCGGAACGGCCCAGTTTCTCCGCCAACGCCCGGGAATCGACGAGTCGTCCCGCAGAACGCAGGAGAGCAAGCTGAGCCTCTGCAGCTTCCCGGGTAGCTTCAGTGACCATTCCGTCATCTCCAATAACAATAGACCCCTCTCCTTTCGCAATTTCATGATCCAGCTCCCTGTTCATCCTCAAGAGACATGCCAGCCGCCGATTATTCTCTTCCCCTCTGGGCGCTAGACGAAGAATCGCTTCTGCCTCCTCCCTCCTTCCCTCAACCAGCTCTCGAAGAGTCAGGGGCAGGACTGCCTTTTCAACCAATTCACCGCAAACTTGTCGCGCTTCCTCGCTCTCCTCGAAACGGTAGAGCCTGAGCATTTGCATGTAGGCTTCAGCATTTAAAAGCTCCTGAAAAATAGCCTTCTTGACCTCAGCCCCGGAACGAAAATATCGCTGAACGAGCTCCACAATCTCCGGTGGGGTCTCGGAGGTGATCCCGGTCATGATCCGGCGCAGGACGATCCGCGAGCGATAGGAAATCTCGGGATCATCCGCCTCAACACCTTCCCTGATGGCATCGATTCCAACGTCTCCGAGATCCCAGAGGCTCTGCGTTGCAGCCTCTCTTACTTTAAAAGAGTCATCTCCAAGTCGGGAAACCAGCTTACGCGCCTCCATCAAAACCTGTTCGGCAGCAGCGTTCACCTCTTGCAACTCAGGCATATTCTCACTCCCCAGACTATCCCCCTGTAACTCGCCCGGAAGCGAAGGCTCCTCCTGACCAAGCGCGAGGATAACAAGGGCCAAGCCGATGACACCGAGGATTGAAGCGAGGCGCGTTGAATTCATTAAGCTGGCGTGCCCCATACCAAGCCACAACATCCCAGATCTTCAAGCCTCTGGTCACGGAATCACTCTTCCGAACCTTGCCGGTAAAACCTGCCAGGCCCCTTATTTCCCGATACAGAATTGCCCAAAGATCTCTCCTAGTAGCTCCTCGGCCTCTACCCTGCCAGCCACTTCGCCAATGGCATCCAGCGCCAGCCTGAGGTCTACCGCTACAAATTCAGGTCCTACTCCGCCCCTGAGCTGCCCGTAAGCCTCCTCAAGGGCACCTCTTGCCCGCCGCAAACAGCTCTGATGCCGCACATTTACCGCTACGGCATCATGCCCCCATGTCCCATCTCCCTGAGTAAACTCTTCAACGATCGCAGAAATCAACCGATCGAGCCCCCAGCCCTCAGCACAAGAGATCTCGACCAGGTCCGAACCGCCGCTCCAATCAGAGTGACGAGGAAGATCGCACTTGTTGAGAACCAAGAGTCGGCGGGGGTTTTTACCTTCCGAGCGTAACAAGCTCTCCCCCCTTGGGGCGCTCGAATCGACGACCTCTAGTACTAGATCCGCATGGGCAACCTTATCAAGCGTCCTCTCCACACCTGCGCGTTCAAGCTCATCGATGGTTTCCCGGTGCCCTGCGGTGTCGATCAAGCGAACGGGGAACCCTCCTAGATTGATTACTTCCTCTACGGTATCACGAGTCGTTCCGGCCGTATCGCTGACAATGGCTCTTTCCTGGCCGAGGAGAATATTCAGCAAGCTGGATTTACCCACGTTAGGTTCACCATAGATAACGACTCTGGCCCCTTCCCGCAAAATTCTACCCTGTTGAGCAGTAGCGAGCAGTGATTCGATCCGGCTCTGGGCCAGTGCAAGCTGACCCGCAAGCGCCTCGCCTGTTTGCGGAGTAATATCCTCATCCGGAAAATCGATATACGCCTCGATCTGAGCAACGATTTGCAGAAGAAGGCTACGAATCTCCTCGGTCTCCAGCCCGATTTTGCCACCAAGTTGCTGCTGAGCGGCCCGGAGCGCCAGATCCGTCTGAGCCCCGATCACATCCATTACGGCTTCCGCCTGGGTTAAATCCATTTTCCCATTCAGGAAAGCTCGCTGACTAAATTCGCCAGCCATCGCGGACCTTGCTCCGCACTCCAGCAGGCGATCAAGAACACGCTGCACGACCAATACCCCACCGTGACAACTAATCTCTACGAGATTTTCCCCTGTATAACTATGGGGTCTCCGAAAAACAGTCACAAGGACATCATCAATCACATCTCCTGCTGAGGAGCGAACGTCTGCCCTGGTAACCCTTCTTGCTTCCTGTTGCTCGCAATCCATCCCAAGCGCCTTTCCCGCGACTGAGAGGGATTCTTCCCCTGAAAGCCGAATGAGAGCAATCGCCCCAGGACCGAAAGGGGTCGCTATCGCAGCGATGGTCTCATTCACTGGTTTTCTGAGAATTCCGGCTGGGGCTCTTGCTCGGACGGCGCCACCGAGTCGCCCCTTTCGTAGCCAGCATCGGAATCAATCAGCCCAGCTCTTGTCTCACCCTCACGATGAGAGATTGGCTGAGGCTCTACTTCCGATTGCGGGATTTTTCGGGGGGCAACTATAGTGGAACCTCTCGACTTCTGGGGACTCGCATTTCCAATCTCACCACCGAGCCCAAGAAACTCCCAACAGACAAGTTCTTCCAATGCGATCTTGCTCTCCTCTTCGTCCGTCCAACGCAACCTTACGGTCGCATAGCGATTCTGGTCCCGTTTCCCGGGAATATTAATCCACGCCACCTCTGAGAGAATCTGCCCATTTTGTTCATCGTTAGGAACTGTGATCGTGACCCGGTCATGACCAAAGGCCGGGTCGCTGAACCGAAAGAATCTTACTCCTTCCGAAGCTTCATTCGACAATCCAAGCGGCAAGGCTTCCCTGACCATTAGGCGGAAGACTCCTCCGCCCCCTGGCCGCGGAGTATCGATAAAATGTTTAAAGAGGCGGTACTTGGTCTGAGTGTAGACATGCCAGTCGAGGAGAAGCTTTCCTTCTTTCTCCTTGAAAAAGCTCATAACACGCATTGGCTCCGCCGAAAACCGCTCTTTAGAAGCGAGAGAAGAAAGGAGTAGATCCGGCTCTTCCACTCCATGTTGTACTTCAAGAGTATTCACCGGCCGAAAGAACTCCGACATCTTGATCTCCGGTGACCTCTCGAACCTCATTAGAAACAATCCCCGCCGGCGATCCTCAATATCGAGTTGCTGGAAACTGAAGCCCTCAGCTGGTGTATCCGACTCGTCTACTTCCTCCACTCCCGCGTAAAACCTCTCCATTTCATCGAGAAGATCTCCACCCCCAATGACATAGTTCGATTTCTCTCTGGCGCTTCTTGCTCCAAGAAATCCCTGAAGGCAGGCAGCCGCTCTACTCTTCCATCCTTCGCCGATAAACTCTTCCCGGGTAAGAACTGGCGTTTCGATATCAGGAAGGACCTCTTTCTCAAGGCCTGGCTCCTCAAGAGCCGGAACAAGCACGCTTGCTCCGTTGTTATTCAGGAAGACCAAGGCGGCAAGAGCTCCTGCCACCATCACCAAAGCGCCCAGAAAAACAAGAACGGGATGACCCTGTTTCTTTTTGATCGGAACCTGACCTCCAAACCCGTGCACACTCTGATGTTCTGGCTCTGCTCTCACTTCAGATGACACCACCTCAGTACCGACTGAAGCCTCGATTGGAGCCTCCTCGCCCGCGGTCTCTAAGACCCCCGCTGCCAATGACTCCTGGGCAAACGATTCCAGAAAAACTTCCGGCGGCGGAGGCGACAAAACATTCGTTCCGCAGTGAGGACAGGGCGCAGTTGTAGGAGGCAGATCAAAGGGGATCTCAATTTCACCGCGACAGGAATCGCAGTGAAACCTCCGGGTCGCCGGAGCAGTGGTACGGGACATTTGATTATTAAGAACTCCTTAAAGATTAATTGGGAGTCCGACCCCTGTCAACTAGCGAAGGCCTGCTCCTTAGTCCTTAAGGACCTCGTCCAACACCTCAATACAACGCTCGTTTTCCGCTTTGGTCCCCACTGAGATCCTTACCCATCCCGGTAATTTGTATCCCCGCATCGCCCGCACTATAACCCCTCTGGCCAGCATGCCGGCAAAGACGGCATCCCCATCGCCCACCTCAACGAGAACGAAGTTGGCCTTACTCTCAATGTAGTGGAGCCCACGCTGATCGAAGCTGTCCTGCAGAAACGTGAGACCCTCATCATTATTTTTCACCGTCCTAGCCACATGTTCGCTATCGCCAAGAGCGGCAAGCGCCCCTGCCTGCGCCATAGCATTAGCGTTGAACGGCTGCCTGGCCCTGTTGAGCAAATCCGCAATCTCTACCGGAGCAATTCCATATCCAATCCTCAGGGCCGCTAAGCCCTGAGCCTTCGAAAACGTTCTCATCACGCAAACGTTTTTCCCCATTCTGACATGGCTGATAGTATCAGGAGGGTCTTCGAGAAATTCATGATAAGCCTCATCAAACACCACGATGACGTGATCAGGAACTCGATCCAGAAAGCGCTCTATCATCCCGCTATCCACCATAGTTCCAGTCGGGTTATTGGGGTTTGCAATAAACACGAGACGCGTGTCTGAAGTAATAGCATCAGCCATCGCATCAAGGTCATGGATGAACCCAGGATCCGGAACCTCTTTGTATTTCGCACCAAAGAGCTTTGCCATCAACCTGTAAACCACAAAGGCATGCTCAGCGGCCACGAGAGATGTCTCCTCGTTAAGAAAGCAATGACAGAGAAGCTCAATGATTTCATTCGATCCGTTGCCGAGAACCACATTTGTTATTTCAACTCCATGCTTTTCGGCGATAGCTCGGCGAAGTTCCCAACCACCACCATCGGGGTAAAGTTGTGCCTGTTCGATCGCAGCGCGCATTGCCTCCTTGGCCTTTGGTGATGGACCCAGAGGATTTTCATTACTCGCAAGTTTAACGATCTCCTCAGGCCGAAGCCCTAATTCACGAGCGGTTTCCTCCACCGGTTTCCCGGGCTCATACGCGGCCAAGTCGCATACGAATTGATTTGCGGCGCGCTGAATTGACATGCGGTGATTCTGAATCTCCTGAGGTTGATGTTAAGCGCTAAGACTGCCCTTCAGGCCCTTTTCCTGTGTAAATTGAGGCAATTCCCTGTGTAAGAGGCTTCCAAGCCTGCTCATGCAGCCCCGCCTCTCCCAACAAATCAAGCATCTCTCCCCCGCTCGGGAAGCGCTCGACCGAACCGGCGAGGTAGTCATACGCATCTCTCTGCCCTGTAAGGAGGCCAGCGACCCTCGGAAGGATCCTGTTCAGATAAAACGCATAGGGACGCCGGAGAGGTCCCTCTGGGAGAGAAAAGTCCAGCACGAGAACTAGTCCAGATGGACGAACCACTCGGCTCATCTCCTGAAGCCCTTTTTTCCAATCGCTCATGTTACGTAGACCGAAAGCGACCGTCACCGCATCAAAGCTGTTATCCGCAAAAGGAAGCTCTAAGCCGTCTGCAACCAAGCTCTTCTTCAAACCCCTGTCCCGAGCCAGCTCAAGCATCTCTTCACAAAAATCCGCCCCCGTGACCTCGGCATCAGGACATGAACGCTGCAGCTCGAGCGCAAGATCACCAGTTCCAGTTGCAACATCCAGGATCCGACCCGGTTTGTGCTCGGCTACCAACCGACCAACTTTCCTCCTCCACAGGATATCGGTGCCCATACTCAGAACATGGTTCGCAAGAGAGTATCTCTTGCAGATCCGAGCAAAAGCACCTCTTACATATTCTGGATCCTGAGCCTCTCTTTTTTCCATCGTTAATTCTATCCGATCTGCCAGTCAAATACCCGAACTTGCCTGTGAAGGATCGGGTAAAAGATCGCCATATACTCCTGGGTCACTCCCTGGAATTTCGAATGCTCCACAGGCTCTTTCGTAGAACTCCTTCGGCCCCACTCCCCCAATGACTGCATAAGCATACCCCTCACTACGCATTGCCTCGAGAGCCTTAAAAAGCAAAGCGGTCCCCAAGCCTGAACCTCGCTCGGACTCCTTCACACCGGTGGGACCAAAAAATCCCTTACTGGTGGTTTCATAGCAGGAAAACCCGAGAATTTGACTATCGCGCGTCGCGACGAAGGAACTCACCGGCTGCCTAC
>DFWB01000326.1 GCA_002380675.1 Akkermansiaceae bacterium UBA4145 | reverse complement strand
AAAAGACGCGGGAATTCGAATCGAGCCCCCGCCGTCAGCCCCCACAGCTACCGGGCAGAGGCCGGCAGCAACGGCGGCGGCTGACCCACTTGAGGAACCACCTGTCGCGTACTTGGGGTTATAGGGATTGCGAGCCGTGCCATGATGCGGATTAACCCCAGTCGTCCCGAGTCCGATCTCATGCATATTGGTTTTGCCGATAAGGAGCGCTCCAGCAGCACGTAGCCGGGCTACGACGGTCCCATCCGCTGGGGCTGTGCCCGTACCGAGGAAAGATGTGCCAACCGTGGTGGGGTAGGGCACCTGGTCGATTTCATCTTTGATTGCTACGGGAACGCCGTCGAGCACACTGCGGGGAGTTCCCTGGCTCCATCGTTGGGCGGATGCTTTGGCCTGGGTGATTACGTCATTGGGGTCGCATGCGATGAAGGCCCTGAGCGCTGGCTCTTCAAGGTCTGTGCGATCGATGGCCGCCAGGAGATTGCGTGCGACCTCTTCGGGGTTCACGCTGAGTCCTCGGTAGGCTTTTGCGTAGTCAGCGATGGTTGTGAAGTGAAAGCCTTCCTGTGGATAGGTGGCTCGGACGCAACGTTTCGCCATTTCTGAAGGAGCGTCGTTTCCTACGGTTGAGTGCGAGGGTGCCGCGTGCAGGGGAAAGGGCACGGGGGCTTCCGAGTCGAGTGGCGCTGAGCGAAGTTCGTCGATACCGATTGAATCAAGCATCTTTTTTCGGACCGCTTGTCCCGCGATGGGTCGATTCGCAAGGGAGACCACCGCACTCAGGGCAGCTCCCCTCAATCTTGGCGCGCTAATTGGTTTTCGTTCGTAGGACATAAATTCTGTCTTCTTATAAACAATGCATTTGATCAGGGAGAAGATACCGGGCTCAAAGGCTTACGTCACCTATTGAGGCTATGGCTGAGTAGGAAGTGGGCTTTGTGTGGTTACTACACTTTGAAGTCCAGCGATAAGAGCAGGTTGATAACCGACAGGTTTTCGTAGGCAATCGCCGTGCCGAGATGCATTCCGGGCATTAAGCGCCACCGCATGTCCAGGCTCACTTGTCCCCAGGGAATTAAAGTTTTTTCATAGCTCAGGTCTTTGAAGAGGATTCGCGGACCTGTGCCCATGCCGAAGCCGCCTCGGAACCAGAGATCTTTTGTGGAGGATTCATAGAGCGCAGCGCGCGCGAAGGCGAGAAAGCCCAGCAGCTTGTAGTTCCTGTTTTCACTTTGCGTTCCTGCGAGTTCAATTCCGATTTCCCTCGAAGGGGCGAGCCTGTGCCCGAATTCTACACGCGTTGTGGGTTTGATGAAGTGTGCGGGGCGGTAGGATTGTGCGTGCAGAAAGGCGGAAACACCGGCTCGGAGTCCAACGCGCATCATGTCTTTTTGTTCTACTTCATGGTCCTCTGGCGTGGGCTTTTCCTGTCCTTCTCCGGCAAAGGATTCAGATATTCCGAAACACATCAAGATTAGCGCGATAAGGATTACCTTGGAGAACCAGGGCGGTGCGCTTCGTATGTGTAATTTCGTTTTCTCGCCCATCTCTCTACTGTTCCATTCCTTCTGAAAGCACTGTACGATGTAATGCCCTTAGCGGGCAATCGTCAGCCACGGCGATTCGAAGGGGAGTTCGTACTGCGAAACATCATCCACATCGGGGTTTCTTTGTTGATTGGTCTTTCAGGCCTTGTCGCCTGTGGAGAGACGCCTCCGGATGAGGTGCTGAACTATGCGCAGCGCGATGACTGTATTCGGCTCAACAGAGAAGAGATTCCTCCTACGGCCTCGGACCCCCATCTTGGTTTCAAGAACGTATATGTCTGCAATTCTTCCTTGGAGGATTTGTTGTTGCTTGAAGATCAGACACCCTTTGTCTATCCCGAGGGGACGATGATTTTGAAGACTTCCAGGAGAGAGCATCAGGATTATATCTGGCTGATTGCGACGGCAGAGAAACTTGATGGGCGTTGGGATTGGGTCGAGTATAAGCGGAATTTTGAGAATGAAGATTTCTTGAGCATTCCTGTTTCTCAGGATGTTTGCGTCGATTGTCACAAAAAGGTGATCGACTCGGATTTGATCTTCACGAGCTTCCAAGCCGATGAGCCTTGAAATCAGGGTTTTGTGTCTGATTTCCAGCTCTGTTACTGGCAGGAAGCCTCAATAAATGCTGTTTTCTTCCAACCATGCCCGTGAAGTGGTACAAATAATTCCCAGGCAGAAGTTGCATGATTTCTCGTGGTTAAGAGAGAGAGGGCTGCTTCCTTAGTCGAATATGGATCTACGGAGAGAGATTAAAATGCGAAAGATTCTTGTTGTATTGGTGGCCGCAGGGTCATTGTTTGCAGTGGGTTGTGGTGAGGGGAGTAACCCCATTAGCGGCAGCTGCGTGAATGGTGAAACCGCGCAATGTACAGCGGCGGGCGGCGCAGCCGGTGTTCGGACATGTGTGAACGGAGCGTTTACCGACTGTTCTGCGGGAGGGGCGTGCACCCCCAATATGACTCAATCTTGCGTCACTGCATGCAATACGGTGGGGACGCAGACTTGTAACGCGAGCGGCGTCTGGGGAAATTGCTCGGGCGGCGTGGAAGAGTGTGACGGTAAGGATAATGATTGCAATGGCCAGACCGATGAAGGCCTCGTACGCGACTGCGAGACGGATTGTGGTGTGGGTAAGAAACAGTGCGTGAACGCGGAGTGGACCTTGTGTTCGGCGCCTAGCCCTCAGATTGAGCAGTGTGATGGCAAAGACAATGACTGTAACGGGCAGACCGATGAAAATCTCAGCACTCCGGCAGGAACGCTGGCTCAGGCAGTAAACTCTCCTTGCACCGGTCAGATGCAGGTCTGTAAAGGTGCCAAGGGTTGGGAAGATCCAGCCTGGACGAGCTTAACGGGTTATGAAGCGAAGGAGCAGACTTGCGACGGGATCGACAATGACTGCGACGGACTCGTGGATGGCGCGGACCCAGATGTCGGCGATAGCTGCGCATGCACCACCGGGGAGCCGGCGAAGGTCTGTGGTACGGACGAAGGTGAGTGCAGCAAGGGTATTCAAGAGTGTGTGCCCTCTCCTGGAGGCGGTAATGCCTGGACGGAGTGTGGCGGAGCAGCCTTCAACGGTCCTTCGGAGGAACTTTGCGACGGCCTCGATAACAACTGCAACGGAGAGACTGATGAGGGCAACCCAGGTGGTGGTGACCTTTGCGGTGAAGCCAACAAAGATCAGGGCGGCGCCTATGAGTCACCGTGCACCATTGGCCAGATGGTATGCGAGGGCGGGCAGACCATGTGCATGGGCGGATTCGTCCCGACGCCGGAGGTCTGCGATAGCGTAGATAATGATTGCAATGGCGAGATTGATGACAATATTGAGGGCGATAAGTTCGAGAGCAACGAGACCTGCGCGACCGCTAAGGACGCAGGAAGCGCCATCGAAGGACAGTCTCCTCTCGTGATCACCGCGAGCCTCTTCAACCCTGACGCTGTGGGAAGTGATGATGTGGATTGGTATAAGATCAAGGCGAAAGAGGCGGGTGGGTTCTGCAATCCTCTCTCCGATGAGGAAGGTCCTTTCACCGTCACCATCAAGCTCAAGAATATTCCAGAGGGTAGCGATTATGACCTTTGCGTATGGAACCCAAATGGTCAGTCTCCCGTGAACTCTGATTCGGGGGGGATTGAGTCCTGGGCTGAGGGCGGAGCGCCTAACGTATGTGGTCAACTTCCAGGGAGTTGGGATGATGAGACCCCTGAAAAGACCCATGAAGAAGGCTTCGGTCAGAATGGCACCTGCGAAGACCAGGGGCATTTTGAGCTCGGTTCAGAACCCGAAGAGTATAGCTTTACCTGG
>DFWB01000246.1 GCA_002380675.1 Akkermansiaceae bacterium UBA4145 | reverse complement strand
GAAAGGGCAAGTCACGAGCTGGATCATAATTTCCTGTGATTAATCTCCTATCCGGAAGATCTGGAATGTTATTCTTTTCCCTCAGCCGGACATGAGCCTAGGCTGCCTAGGTTTAGCGACATGGGGATTATCTGCACATTTATATCACGGGTCACCCCGGCTGCAATCGCTGGTTGCGGCATGACGTTCGCCATCGCCCAGGAGAGTGACAATTTCTCCGGAGTCACAACTTATTTCAGCGAGAACTTTGACTCCTTGGCCACTGAGCCGGGGCTACTTCCTTTCCCCTCTGAACCCAACGGGGATGGGACTGACTGGCTGGACTTACCAACCGCGCAGAAAGCCGGCTCTCTCCCAGGATGGCACATGATCAAGAATGCCCCACATGGGAAAGGCGGAGTGCTTGAGTGGTCAGGTTGGACCTTTGCCTCTCCCGAGTCGTGGGCTGATGCAGCCCCAGGCCAGCGACGCGAGAAATTTGCGCTCGGCACGAACGTCATCGCTATCGCGGACAGCGATGAATTCGATGACGCCCCGGGAGGAAGACCCTTCGATGCGACCTTACGGACTCCATCAATTGATATTTCGAGAGCCGACCCAATGAGCCTGACCCTGAAATTTGATTCAGGGTGGCAGGCTGAATCCCAGATTGGAACCGTCATGGTTTCCTATGATAACCAACAGGGAGTTGAAGTTCTTCGCTTCGATGAGGGCAAATCCACTGCATACAGCGAGACCATCCGGGTGGCACTCAAAAACCCCGGAGGGGCAAGCACCATGCGAATCGAATGGAGGAAGACCGGATCCAACCACTGGTGGTGGGTGATCGATAATATTGAAGTTAATGACGAGCAACCTGCTACCTTCTCGGTCCAGCCCAGAGTCGCTTTCCCTGACCCCGATACCGCCACGGTCTCGTGGCAGGCTCCCGCTCAAAAGGCCATTTTCTATTACGGCGAAGGGAAGAAAGGATTACTGGAGCACAAAGAGGAACTGGAATCTTCAGATGGGCGCTATGAGGTAGACCTCGCCGCACTGAAAAGGGCGACCACCTATCGCTACCGTATCGCACTGCTCGAGAACAAACGCCGCCGCCTCAGCGAGATGTTTGAATTCGATACCAAGTTTAATCTTTCTCCTACCCCTGTTAGAGGCCCTCAAAACCTCTCAGAAGACACCGAGGCGCTCGTCACTGCTGCTCTGAAAGCCACTGCGGATCAGAACGGCTACCTCCTCATCCTCGGACTCGAAGATGGCGCACTGGCCTCTGCCTTGGCAGCCAGATCGCGATTCCATATTGTCGCAGCTGACCCCGACCCCTCTGTCCTCCAGTCCATCCGAAAAAAGCTTTATAAGAACGGCACTCTCGGCCATCGCATCTCTGTCGTTTCCCTCGGAGACAATGGGCAGACCCCCTGGACTGATGGCTTTGCCGATCTTATCCTGTCAGAGCGGGAGTCCCTGCCTGTTTCCGCCCCAGAATGTCTTCGTCTGCTCCGACCTGATGGCGGAGCCCTCCTCGCACCTTCCCGCAAGAAATTGCCCGACTTCGAAAATGCTCCGGGGCAATGGGAGGAGGCAGGATCCTTCTCCCTTTTCCGCCGCGGAGAGCTCACTGGAGCAAAGGATTGGACCCACCAGTATGGGACGGCAGGTAACGCATCATACACGGGTGAGGCTCTCGGCGATGTGAGCGCCACTTCAGGGATGTCTGTTCAGTGGATCGGCCATCCGGGTGGTGACTTTGGAATCGATCGCCAACCTCGAATGCCTGCCCCTCTGGCAGCCAATGGCCGACTCTTCCACCAGGGCATGGACCGCATGGTGGCATTGAATGCTTACAACGGAGCTGTGCTATGGTCCTACGAGATTCCCTCCCTGCGCCGGCTCAACGTGGCTCACGACTGCTCCAACTGGTCAGTCGATGGCTCAAATGTCTACCTCTCTATCCGAGACCGCCTCTGGATACTCAGCGCCAGAACCGGAGAACTCCGCCATGCGCTACTTCTTCCCACTGCCAAACGCAAATCCCACGACTGGGGCTTCGTCGCCCAGGAAAACGACGTCATCATCGGGTCTTCTGTTTGGGCGAACTCTGCGTATCGGGAATTCTGGGGCGACGCCGCGTGGTTCGACAAGGTAGGCGTGGAGGTCACACAGGTTTGCAGCGACCAGCTCTTTGGCTACAAGAAATCAACCGCCGAGGGCATCTGGTCTTATGGTCGCGGACTGATCCTGAATGCAACCGTCGCTCTTCACGGAGGCAGGGTTTACTTCCTGGAGAACCGCTCTCTTGACCTTTCGGGGAAACCCTCCTCCAGAGTATCCGACCGCAGATTATGGCTTGGATTGACCGCAGTCTGCCTCGACGCCACCACAGGGAAGGTCATTTGGGAAAAGCCCGGACCAAAACCTGTCTTCCTTACCGAAAAAGTGGGCTTCGTCCAAGCCGCCTACGGCATTGCAACATCACATGGCTACCTCACCGTTCTTTCCGAAGGCACAGTCAACAACAGTGGGGCCTACCAGAAGAAAGGAAACTTTCGCTGTATTAGCTATGATCAGGATGGGTCCCTGATGTGGTCAACCGAAAGCCCCTGGGGGGCCGACCATCACGGCACACACATTACGCATCCGGTTGTCACTGAGGATCGGCTTTATTTTGCACCGCATATTCATGACCTCAGGACCGGACAGCCCCTCGGCGAAAGCTATGGACCACGCCGAGGCTGCTCAACCGTAGTCGCAACCAAAAACGCTCTCATGTTTCGGATTCTCGGCGAGGGCAACTCTCCTCTTGGCCTATGGAACAAGGAAACTGGGTCGGTATCCCGTTTCATGCGAATTCGTCCCAGTTGCTGGCTGAATACGATCCCAGCCCAGGGCATGCTCCTGATTCCTGAGGGGGGCGCAGGGTGCTCGTGTGGAGGTTGGATGGAAACTTCGATCGGCCTCAGGCCCAGAACCTCCTCTCCACAAATTGCCCCCTCCCCCCCGCCCGCGGCCAAATAAAACGTCCGTCGTGAGAATACTTTCATTCATACTCTTCATCGCTGCAGCCCTGCCCTCATCAATGCTTCGGGCAGACGACTGGCCTACCTATCGCCACGACTCGCGGCGCAGTGGCGTCAGTGCTGCAACGCTCAAATTCCCCCTCTCAGAATCCTGGCAGGTGAAAGGAGGGTATCCGCGTCAGGCCTGGAGCGGCCCCGCCAAATGGGATGCCTACTCTGGCAACTCGGGGCTTCAGTCGATGCGGAATTTTGATCCATGCTTCTATGTTACCAGTGTCGGAGATCTCGTATATTTCGGTTCCTCTCATGACAATGCTGTGCACGCTCTCGACGCAGAGACCGGGGAGGAGCGCTGGGTTTTCTTCACAGAAGCGCCCGTGCGACTGCCCCCAACAATCCACGACGGCGTTGCCTTCGCCGGCTCAGATGACGGGCATCTCTATGCCCTAGATGCGCGATCGGGCAACCTGATATGGAAAGACCGAGGATCTCCCGATGACCGCCGGATCCCCAGTAATGCGAGCATGATTTCATTGTGGCCCGTACGAACTGCACCACTCGTGGTGAACAATACTCTGTTCTTTACCGCGTCACTCACTCCGTGGGAGTCGAGCTGGCTGATCGCAGCCAACCCCGAAACAGGCATACGCCAATTCAGTCAGGAGATCAGTAACGTCACCCTTCAAGGAGCGCTCCTGGCGACTGCCGATACCCTGATCGCACCCCAGGGCAGATCCGCCCCCCTCCTCTATGATCTGAAAACCGGAAAGCCCTCTGGAGCTATCGGCCATGCCGGAGGAGTCTTCTGCCTCGTCACCGAGGACAATCAGCTGATCTCCGGTCCAAAATCCCAGAAAGCCAAAGACAACCAACTTTTCCTTACTGACGCAAAAGGAGCCCGCGTTGCGACTTTCAACGACACCTCCTGCGCGGTGGTGGCAAATGGTATCGCCTATCTCCATACCCGGGGCTCGCTCAAGGCCGTTGCCCTCGGGAAGGTCAAAGATGAGCTTTCTGAGTGGGCAGTGGACACCCCGCCTCCGTCCGAATTGATTGTCTCCTCTGAGGCTGTGATCCTCGGTTATGACGGAGGAATCAAAGCCTACTCCCGGGAAAATGGGTCCTTGCTTTGGGAATCTCTGATCCCCCAAGGAGGAGCAGTGCATGGCCTCGCCATCTCTGGCAGCATGCTCTACGCCTCGGATAGCCATGGGACGATCCGGGCATACGCCCCCTGAGACAGCTTCGAATGATGCGTTTGTTCTTTTTCATCATACTGATCAGCTCATATTCCTTGAGCCTGCTGGCGGAAGACACCGCGGTAACTCTGGAAAATCACCTCGCACCGGAACCGCTCACCGCCGGGGAACAACTTCGCTCTGAATTTTCCTACCCTGCCGCCACCCGTGCTGCTGACCATGCGGCAATGAACTGGCAGCAGTCCCACAGCTGCATCACATGTCACACCAACGGGTTTTACCTTATTGGTCGAGCGCGTAGCGGAAGTCAGGCACCCGCCTACCTTGAGGCGAGAAATTTTGCCCGCGACTTTATAAAGCCTCATGTTGACCCGGACCATCAAAGGAAAGGGACGCGGACGCCCGGAGCCGAGGCGATGGTTGCCACCGCCGCCTTTCTCGCAATCAGCGATATGAAAACCAAGGGCGCGCTGTCAGAGACTACTCGTCAGGCCTTTGATTACATATGGAGAATACAGTCCGACTCCGGAGCATGGGAAAAGTGGATCAAATGCAACTGGGGGCCATACGAATCAGACGATCACTTCGGCGTATCCCTCGTAGCGCTCGCCCTTGGAGTGGCCTCCCGTGATGAATATACCCAATCACCCCAGGCCGCTGAGGCGGACCAACGCCTTAAAAAATTCCTGCGCAGTCATCCCCCTGAATCGCTCCACCAGAAGGGAATGCTCCTATGGGCAGCAGGATACCGTAACGATCTTGTCAAAAAAAACGTGGTGAAGAAATGGCAGGACGAGTTGTTCTCAGTCCAGAAATTGAATGGCGCGTGGGTCCTTCCAGAACTTGGTGACAGGCATTGGAAAAGATCTGACGGCAAGTCACAGTCCACTGATCCGGATGCCTACGCGACTGCGTTTGCTGCCCACGTTCTGGTGAAATCGGGAGTAGAACATGGTGATCCGCGACTGATGAAAGCACGACGGTGGCTGAGGACCCAGCAACGAGCGAGTGGCCGGTGGTATACCCGCTCCCCCCATAAGGACAACAGGCACTACATTTCCAATGCTGCCACTAGCTTTGCGCTCCTCGCTCTGAGCCCTCCGGAGTAAAGCAAAGATTACCCTGCCCGGGAATCGCCCACAGCTCCTCAATTTGACCTTCGCAACCCCTTGCTGGAGAGCAGGGGCCAACTTGGCCCCTCCCTGGTTACGGGCCGAGAGTTCAGCGACACTTCATAGGGATCCGACCGAGTGACAATTCTCTGTTCAGAACTTTCCCGCATCTTGCAGCAAGATTCTTCTACCCCCAATTCATGCAGCGAGTCTCTCAGAATGCGCGAGCGCATGATCTCACCTCCTAGAAAACTGGATTAAATCGAGATCCGCCCCGAGGCCTGTCGCTCAAAGGTTACCAACCGGGTTCTGCGTGTAAAAAAGACCCGTCTTGACTGCCATCGTTCGGGCAGCCATATCCCGGCTGTCCCGAACGAAGAAGGTCCGCATGAAAGCAGTTGCCGTTACCCCGAGTCAAAAGGAGGTTGGAATTATTGAACATCCATCGCCTGCACTCCATCAGGATGACGAGGTCAGAGTCAGAACAATCGATGTGGGTATCTGCGGGACCGATCGCGAAATATGCACTTTTGTCTATGGGGATCCACCCTCCGGATCCGAACACCTTGTCCTTGGTCATGAAGCCATGGGCGAGATCGTCGAAGTTGGCGCCAATGTGAGTAACCTGAAGGTTGGTGATTTTGTTGTCCCGTCTGTTCGGAGACCCTGCCAGGACAAAAACTGCCTGGCCTGCCAGTCAAATCTTCAGGACTTCTGCTCGACCGGAAACTATGTTGAGAGAGGCATCAAGGAATGCCATGGTTTCATGACCGAGTCCTTTGTCGAACAGGAACAGTATCTTACTCATGTGCCAGACAATCTAAAAGATGTGGCAGTTCTGACGGAGCCTTTAACCATCGCTGAAAAAGGGCTCGCCCAGGCGTGGGCAGCGCAGCAGCGCCTGCCATGGGTTCGGCATTATGATGGGGAGAAACCGACCGGAAAAGGGTTGAACGCCGTTATTCTTGGCGCTGGACCAATTGGAATCCTCGGAGCAATGACAATGAAGGCCGCCGGGTTTGAAACTTATGTCTACAATCGATCTCCAGCTCCAAACCCTAAATCAGACATCATTGAATCAATTGGCGCAAAATATATCTCCTCACAAGATACTCCCCTCGAAGACCTCCCCAAGGTTATGGGATCAGTAGACCTGATTTATGAGGCTGTTGGAATTTCCGCGCTTGCCTTTGACGCCCTGAGCATCCTGGGAGTGAATGGCGTCTATATTTTCACGGGAATCCCAGCTCCGGGAGCTCGTATTCCAATCGATGCCAACCAGCTGATGCGTGACGTTGTTCTGGGAAACCAGGCAATTATTGGAACGGTCAATGCAGACGACGCGTCCTTCAAGGCCGCGATCTCCGACCTAGCCTACTTTAAACAGCATTGGCCCGAGGCCATTGAGGCCGTGATCACAAAGCGCTTTCCGGTAGACGATTGCCGAGAGCTTCTCCTCGAGCGAGCCACTGGAATCAAGAACGTTATATCCTTCGCCTAGGGCAGGGACAGGGAGCGTAGCGCTTCACTCTCCTCGGGAGCATTTTCAAGTACTTCGATCAGCGAGCTAAGCTCATCAATTTGTGCGTCAAGGGAGCGTCTCTCACGATGTCTCTGCAGCTCCACCTGTATCTCCTGTAACTGTGGGAGGAGAGGCTTTGCGGCTCCTCCATATTGTCGCAAAGCCCTCAGGCACCGCAGAATTCGATTCCGTTTTCCCCATGAATCAAGGTCCAGTATTTCCAGACAGAGTTCCATTCCTTCCCTAACTCGATGGCGGGCGAGAAGATCAAGGCCCTCAAGTCGAATAGCATCTGCAAACATGATTCCTGTAGGGGCTGGCTCAACAATAGATCGGATGACGGCCGGGAGAAACGGCTTTATCTCCTCATAATTAAGCTGGTGATAAAGAGACTTCACGGTCGCCCTTGCCCGGGCATCGGGGTTCTTGAGTATTCGCTCCACCGCAGGCCGCAACTCTCCCAAGTCCATACCTTGGACCGAATGGGCAAGAAGCCCCTCCATTCCAAGGACTCCTCCCCTGCAGAAGAGGCAAAACGCAAGATAGCGCTGCACCACCTCGCCCGAACCAGAAAACTCCTCCTCCGAAATAATCTTAAGGAAATCTGGCACAAGCTGAGCGGCAGGTGCTCCAACTGCTGTGAGAGCCTTCGCTGCAAGGATCCGCAACCATGGATCTTCATCCCATAGAAGCTCCCGCAGGGGTTTCATTGCTGGCAATCCACGTGCTCCTAGTATCGCAATTGCCTGACAGGCTCCATATCGTGACTCATAGTCACTCGCATCCAGCCTTTTAATCAACTCCTCGAGGGGGAGCTCCTCCTGCTCGGCTAGAATCCTCGCTGCTCTTTGCCTCACCACTGGCGACCAGCTCCTCAATGCTTTCAACAATTGAACCACTGAAAGCGAGCGATACGACCCCGTTCCCTTGTCCCACGAATTGAATTCCCGTCCTGCTACAATGGTGTCAGTAAGCGCTCTCCCCACCAGCGCGTTCCGGACTTTCACACCACGACCCGTCATGAACAACCGACCCTGTGGCAGGAGGTAGGATAGGATAAATGCTCCTGTACAGTCCCAGTTGCTGTAGAGATGCTCAGATTTCGAGCTTCCCGCTCCCCCCTGATAGGGAAATTGACCATTGTGACTCCGGTTTAAGTCGAGAAACCATCGCTGTTTTTTAAGATATGCCGATACTGCCTCGGGACCAGCTCTCATAGCGCCAAGGGCACCCCAGAGATAGCTGAAGTAGTTCCCTGTATGCCCACGTTCGCGCTCTCCGTAGGAGGCGACTGCCATCCGAGAGAAAAACTGCGCCTCCGTCTGTTTATCCTGAGCATCGAAGAGGAGTGCCGCGATTCCATTTTTACCATTGTCATCATGGAAGCTCGTATCTGGAGGATTGTCCCCATAAGGGATGGATCCCTTTCCAGCATAGAACCCAAAGAACACATTTCCGCGTTCTATCGCCTGGTCTACCTGCGGCGCGGACACTCCGCATTTCTTTCCAAGGATGAGCGAAAGCTGACATATCAACCCAGCTTGATTAAGAGCGCCGTATCCACCTAGCCGTCCATGCTCTTTTCCATCATTCCATTGAGGCCAAGCCATTGTGTGACCCCAACTTCCAACTCCACTTTGCCCTTCCGCCAGCCGGACTGTATACTCACGAATCGCAGGCAGAACCTCACGATCACCTGTAGCAAGAAAGTATTCGGCAAGAAGTAAGTTCGTATATCCCCAATGCCACGATGCCATCGAACTCGTAGGAGACATTTTCAGGCGAAGGTCACTAGGCGCCAGCCTTCGCGCATAGTCTCTCACGATGGGTAGATACTCCTCTTTCCCGGATGCAAGTAAGGCGAGAACATTGATTTTCCCATCCACTCCTTCCTTCAGATTATTGACGATATATCTACAGCCAACATCCACAATCTCAGCAGACTTCCTGCACTCCCACGGAGAGGCATCGTGATAGGCACCGAGAACCCGAAGCTGAATTACCACAGATTCTGTTTTTCCTTCCCGCCAACGGAGCACGTCCAGTCTGCCCGCTTTCTCCTCTGTCTCAGCAGCGGTGACGGCATTCCCAAATAGCTTCCTCGCATCGGCATCAAACAATTTGCCATTCGTTCCAAGAATGACGTCCCCCTTCCTGAGGACCCCAAATGCAGGCGTATCCTCTTTTACTGATGTGATCAGAATTTGCCGACTATCGGTGGTCTCAAGATTCCATCCCCAGATCCACCCTCTGGCTCCGGTTGGCCCGAGATTCCAGTCGTGAAAAGCATCCGGCAGTTCTCCCTTGATTAAATCGGGCACGACCGGCTTCCGAGCCGCTTCGCACGCAATCGAACCCGCAAGGATAAGAGTAACCAGGATATGGAGGGATGGGTTTCGCATTCTCCCAAGGAGACTTCACAGTTTCCTACGTTTGAATTAGCGCGTTCGTATCAAGATAATTGAAAAATCCCAAGGAAGGTCCCTCGTTACTTATTCACATCTGTTCACATCATTAATCGTCTGGCGCTACATCTTCATGGAGCTCCTCTGAAAAAAGGAGCGATCGTCACTCCCCGACACTTCGCCTCGTGATCAAGTAGTTATCCCGGTAGGATCATTCCGATGCTTCACCTTCTCCGCATAGTGCCTTTTGTACTGGCAACTGCTGCACCTGCCCTTCTGGCAACACCCGTGGATACGAATTCTTCTCTGAAGGACTGGATGGTGCGACTGATTAAACCCGGCATCCGGAAGGGCGACGCTCGTCTGGCCCGGATTGACCAAGAACTTTCAGGGCTCCCCACGCTCTACACCGGCCCACGAGGGTCACGATTTGGCTATCACAGCGAAACAATCATCCAGCAGACGGAGCCGCATTATGTGCAAATCGACCTCGGAGAGGTGCGCCCCCTCGATTCTGTGGTATTGCTCCCGGTCCACCTTCCCACCCTTGGGCCCGCGGGAGAAGGATACGGTTTTCCAATACGGTTCAAAATTGAAGTCTCCAAGACTCCTACCACTGGATTTCGTTCCATTGCGGACCACACCGAAGACGACTTCTCCAATCCTGGCCGGTATCCCATCAAATTTTCTGCATCTGGATTTCAGGGCCGCTTTGTTCGGGTCACCTCGACAAAACACGTTCCGGCAAAAGGCGGCTTCGTCTGGGCTATGGAAGAAATCATGATTTTTTCTGGGAATTACAACATTGCCACGGCGCGACCACGTGCCGCGAGCAGCACTCAGGAACTGTTTCCAAATTGGTCATTACAGCGCATCAATGACGGAATCAGTCGGGTTGGAAATCCTCACGAGGCAAAACCAAGTCCGACCAATGGATTCCTGAGTGCGCGATCAGCATCAGCAAGTGATCCTAAATGGATTATCGTTGATCTTGGACAGTCTCTCCCAGTTGATGAGATCCGCATTATTCCTACGTCCTCCGATCATCCGGAGATCGTCGGAGGTAGAGGTTTTCCAAAATCACTTACGATCGAACTCTCTAACGACTCCACATTTGAAACGACAGTGTGGAGAACTAGGAAATACAGGCACCCTTTGGGGTTCCCCTGGGACTCGGCCCTGATTTTACGGTGCAACGGAGAGGCCGGACGCTATCTACGACTCGCTTCAAGGGAGCTTTTTGCACGTGGCGATATGCATAGTTTGGCTATCTCGGAACTTCAGGCATATCACAAGGGTGTTAACGTCGCTCTCCACAAGAAAGTGAGCGTAAGCGATCAAAGCACCGACCTAAGTAATACTGGATGGTCTCCACAAAATGTAGTGGATGGCTTCTCAAGCTCCTCGAGTCTGATCGAGTTGCCCGATTACATTGATGTCATCATCGCCCGCGGAGCTCTCGAGGACGAACGCACCCAGCTCGTCAACCGTCAGAGCAAGGATACTGATACAGCTCTCACAAGGTTGACGATAGGAGTCGCAACCATCGGAGGCATTGCTCTCGTTGGATGGATCTGGATGATTTTCAGGCAACGGTCCGTGCGCATAAGGGATTCAGAAAAGCTACGCAAACAGATCGCAAGAGATCTTCATGATGACATCGGGAGCAACCTTGCCGGAATCGTGCTCATCAGCGAAGTAGGCAGCACAAACCAAGATGCCTGTGATACTGCCCGCGACGACTTCAGAGAAATCCAGGAAACAGCCGAACAGACAGCAGAGGCCATGCGTGATATTGTATGGCTTATAGACACCGGGGAGGCTACCACACGGGATCTTTTCATGAGAATGAGGGAATCTATTGAGCTGATCGTAGGTCACCTCGACACTTCGGTGCATTCCATACCCCCATCCCAAAAAAGCAGGCCGATTGGACTTCAATCCCGCCGTCATTTCTTCTTCGCTTTCAAGGAAGCACTCAACAACGTCCAGAAGCACGCGAATGCTACCAAAGTCCGGGTAGTTTTTGAATTGACACCCAGTCACGTGACATTCGAGGTAGTGGATGATGGAGTTGGGTTTGAACCTGAGGCAGCCAAGGGTTCAGGCCACGGCTTGAAAAATTTTCGCCGTAGGGCAAATCGAGTGAACGGACAGTTGAAAATCGACAGTATTGTAAACAAGGGGACGACCATCCGTTTCTCTGCACCGCTGAACCAAAGAAACTTATGAGCGAATCACATTCCAAACAAATTCAAGTCTGGCTGGTTGAAGACAACGAAGTCTTCCGCCGAAACGTTCAGCGAGTTATTAACAGCCTCGAGGGGATGACTTGCGAAGGCAGCTTTGACTCTGCGGAGGCTACTTTCAAAGCACTTCAAACTAATCCGGCTCCAGACGTCATTCTGTTGGATGTTCAACTTCCCGGAGTCGATGGCATTGCAGCCCTCACTGAGTTCCGAGAAGCTATTCCTGAGACCCGGGTGATCATCCTCACCGTTTTTGACGATGCGGACAAAATCTTTCGTGCTGTCTGTGCTGGGGCTTCAGGTTACGTCCTCAAAGCGTCGGGCACCGACAAAATCGGGGAAGCCATTCGTCAGGTCATGGGTGGCGGGGCCCCTATGACCCCGGAAGTCGCAAAAAAGGTTCTCGATGCCTTTGCCAACTCCGATTTGTTACCAGGCGAAAAAGGAGACTACGGCCTCACCGCACGAGAGCAGGAAATTCTGAGACTTCTCGCCGAAGGACTCCTCAAGAAGGAAATAGCAGATGCCCTGAGTATCAGCGTAAACACAGTTTCGACCCACCTCCGCCGCGTTTACGACAAGCTTCATGTCAACACGAATACCGGCGCGGTTGCAAAAGCACTCAGGGAAGGAATTATCTAGCATTCCTCTCCAGCGTAACTTGCGAGGATCCCAGCAAGTTACGATTCCTCCTCGAAGCCAGTTCGGGCGGAAAGCTCACGCAGATATTTAAAGGGATAGATGCCGGTCGCATGACCGTCCTCAAACCGGACAAGAAGCGCGTAACCGCCGACAAGCTCGTAGCTATTTAGTATAAAACTACGGCTCGTATAAGTAACCTCAGGGCGTTCTACCCGTCCGGTAGCGTCAGGTTCACCCTGACAACTCGCACAGGGGCATGCTCGCCGCAGCCTTTCAATAGGTATAAAACTTTCTTCCCCATCAGACCACGCAATAGCGAGTTCGTTTTGTACAAGACCGATATTTATAATCGATAACATGCTTTAACCCCGCACTACGATAGACCCTTCTGGATTCTTGGACCAAAAATGGATGATCCAACCCGGACAATTGTTGCGCCCTCTTCAATTGCCACTTCAAAATCATGACTCATGCCCATACTGAGCCCTTCGATTTCAACTCCGGCATCACTTTCCAGACTGTCCCGAAACTCCCTTAGTTTTCGGAATGAGCATCTAGCCTTCTCAGGATCCTCGACGGCTGGAGGAATACTCATTAACCCTGCAATATACAGATGCGGCATCGAAAGCAGTTCTGGCAGGTCCTCCCGCAGTTGGCTCACGCTGAATCCTCCTTTGCTCTCCTCGCGATCCAGATTAACCTGCAGATAAATTCTTGAAGTCTTACCCATTTCCCCGGCAATTCGGCTCAAATGAGCTGCAAGACGAAGCGTATCGACACTGTGAATAGCGTCGAACAGGGCCAAAGCTTTACGGGCCTTATTCCGCTGCAGACGCCCGATAAAGTGCCAGCGCACCGAAGGCGGTAAATCCGGTATCTTTAACTCAGCCTCCTGCAGTTTATTCTCCCCCAGAAGCTCGTGACCGGATTCTACGACATGAGAAACGACCTCAGCAGACCAAGTTTTTGACACCACCAGCAATTCCACCGCCGAGGGAGAGCGCCCAGATCGTCTGGCAGCTTTCGCTACTCTTTGCCTTACAGTGTCGAGGTTGGAGACAATTTCGCTCCTCTCCATAGCACCAAAGGCCCGGGTTCTGCTACTCAGCCGCAGGGAGAATACCTACTGTCGTGGCCTTGTCGATTTGCTCGACGAGATCCGCCACGATCGAAAGAGATTCCCTCTTCACTGGATCCAGGCCACTGGGCCAAAGCGGCGTGTCGTCCAAGGCATCCTCCTTATCCTTCGCGCGGCGCATGAAGGCTTGTGCATCCTTCTCACGATCTACTTCCGGAAGACTATCCACTTTGAGGTTATCCAGAGTGAGGCGATAGAATTTCAAATGCTGGCGATCGGCGGCTTCCATTTGCGCAAACCGCTCCCGGCGCTCCACGTTCCGATCTTTTCTCCGCTTTTCTGAATCCGACAATTCCGCTTCCCGCTTGGCTCGATTCAAAGAAACCGCATTGGCAGCGATCCGCTGCTTGGTCCTGGCAACATCCTCAACGACATATTGGAAGTCCTTCGCCTTCTTGACTCGTGCTTCATTACGCTCCTTCAATATCGGAATGAAAAGGTCGTTCCTGTTTCGCGGTTTGAAATTTGGAGCCTCCCGAATTAAATCATGATCAAGAGGGTGGTCGAGATAGGCCTCTCCAATTTCCAGAGCATCAGTTACCGAGGGGAGTACGATATCAGGCTCGACTCCAAGCTTCTGAGTTGAGCTTCCAGAGACCCGGTAGAACTTCTGAATGGTTGTCTTGAGATATCCAGCTCTGGTGTTGTCTTCAAAGAAACGGAAGTAGCGCCCGATTTCCATTGGCTGCTGCACAGTTCCTTTCCCGAAGGTCGAACTATCTCCCACAATCACCGCGCGGTTGTAGTCCTGTAAAGCTCCTGCGAGAATCTCACTTGCTGAGGCGCTTGATTTGTCGGTAACGACCATGAGAGGTCCTTTGTAAACTGGCTCCCTGAACAGTGCCTCCTTGGACTCGATCCGCCCGATAGTGTCCTTAATCTGCACGACCGGGCCCCTTCCAACAAAGAACCCCGTGATCCGCCGAACTTCCTCGAGGGATCCTCCACCATTTCGCCTGAGATCCAGAACCAGACCATCAATCTTCTCCTGATTGAGTCTGTTCAGCAACTTCTGGACATCCGCTGAGACACTGGGATCACCATCATCAAAATCCATGTAGAAAGAGGGCAGTTGCAGCCAACCAATCCTGCGCTGTCCCGCGCCATGCTTCATCTCGATTACCTCTGCGCTGGCAAGCTCATCCTTCAGTTCAACCCGCCCTCGCTTGATCGTAATGAATCTCACTTCCCCCGGAGCACCATCAGAAGGCTCAACCTTAAGTCGCACTTCGGTATCCACTTTCCCCCTGATCATCTCTACCACATGATCAATCTTCATATACATGATATCGACCACGTCACCCTTGTTAAGGGAGTCCACCCCGACGATCCGATCGTTGAGCTTCAATTCACCCTGCTTATCTGCAGGACCGCCCACTACAATACCCATGATCTTGGTGGCACCATCATCCTCCGCCTGGAGTAGGGCGCCAATTCCCACAAGGGAGTTGGACATTCCAGACCGGAACCGCTCCATTTCCCGGGTGCTCATGTAGTCTGTATGTGGGTCATGGGCTGCAGCTACGGCACTTAGGAAATAGTTCGCAACGTCTTCCTCATCAGCTTCCCCAATACTTCGCAGAAAGCGGTCGTAACGCTGAGCAATTTTCTCTTGAGGGCTCTTATCCTCTGCAAGGGGATCTTTCTTTCCTTGCTCCTCTGCAAGCCGTTTGACTGCATCCCTTCTGAGAATCTCAGAAAGAAGTGCCTCCTCTATCTGTATTTTCCATAGTTCTTCCGCTGCCTGCTGACTTGAGGGCCAATCCGCGTCCTTTCGTGTCCGCATCACCGACTTTGTAGAATCAAAACTGAACTCCGCGGTCTTCAGCAGCTTCTTGGCGTAATCTACTCGTTCTCCAACACGTTGGGAAAACACCTTGTAGATCTCATTGGCCGGCTCCATGCAGCGACCCTTAATAAGGAGCTCGTGGAGACGCCTCCCATATTTTTTTTCAAACGCATCAACATCCTGCTGCGTGAAGTAGAGCCTCGCAGAATCAAGATCAGCCAGATAATCCGTGAGGATCTTGTTACTCAGATCAGCATTGAACTGGATTCGTGCATAGTGACTGTTCTGTAACATTCCCGCCATTTCCCGGCCCACGACATTGAAGTCGGTCTTGGCATGGATCGGCAGGGAAACTGTGCCGATCAAAGCAGCTGCCAGAGCTGCCAGGGTGGATGAATTACGAACCATGTTCATTGTGCCGTTTACCAGATTCGGAAAGACCTTGAAAGTGACCCCACACTCTACGATGGCGGATGATTTGTCGATTTCTTTCCCCGACCCAGAGAGGCAGGAAGCCCTTTCTGCTCAACCTTTAGGAGAGTTTCTATCCTTCTTCCTCTGTTTCTTAAGCCATTCTTGAAAGTAATCTTCATCCATCTCGGTTTCCTGCGGCAAAACAGGAAGCACTCCCCACTGGACGATTTCGTCGAGGGCGGCGGGGCGCCGCCGGAGAGACGCCGTGAGCTCGAGATGCTCCTTTCCGCGCTTTACCTTGAGTATGATCTTATCTCCCGGACCCTTCGATTTAATATAGTCGGCAAGACGCCGAGTCGGAGCCAAGTCATCGAACTGCACGTCATCAAGCCCAGTAATCAAATCGTCTGCCTTGAGTTTGGCAAGGTCTGCTGCTGTTCCCTTCCGAACCTCTGTGATGAGCACGGCCGGCCGCAGCATACCTTCCTCATCTTTCCATCGAGCAGTATCCATCTGGATACCCAGATATCCTTGGCCCGGAAGAGGCTGTTTGAGGATAACCAATGCCTTTAAAACCTCTCTGCTCCGAAGGCGCACCTCTGGATTGTCTGCCTGCCTGTAAATGCGGTAAAGCACCTTGATACTTCCTTGAAGATCTTCCTTGCCCCACATAAGCAACTCCCTCTGACCCGCATGGCGCTTCTTAAAGTCTTCGTGTCCCAGGGACTCGATCATCCCTTCCGGCAATTCCGGCAATTCATCTTTTCCCGGTCTATCAGGACCTTCAACCTGCGCAAATATTTCTCCTCCTATTGCTACAATGATGATCGGCAAGCACGCTAGGAGCGCCTTTCTCTTGAAGCAATTTGTCTTCATTCCATCAGCGTAAAGTTGCAACTTCGAGAATCACTGGACTGACAGCCGCCAAGGACACCAAGAATCAGTGGATTCACGGAGACCCTCGTGCGCCTCCCTAATTACCAAACACCGTTTTCTGAGGAATATCCAACGTATCCTTCGGATAAAGCTTGAGCAGTTTGTGCTCTCCCTTGTTCAGATCATAGATATAGCGCTTTCCATTTCGGAAAAGACTGATCCTGTTCACCGCGCCAAACTCAGTCGGCCCCCCTGCTGACATGACTGCCTGATACAAAGTCATCCCCTTTCTGTAGGGCTTTGGCCCTGGTGCCCGCACTTTTCCGCCCACCGTTACCATCTGAACTGTGATGCTGTCACCTGAGTCGGCCAAAATCTGAATCACGGGGCTGGTGTAGATTTCAGCGTCTTTGTAAGCTGCCTCTATTTTTCGTGCCAGCACATCTGTTTCACTTCCCACGACCTTGATGGTGCCAATCTTCCACATCGTGATGTAGCCCTTATCGGAAACCGGATAGCTGCCATTGATCCTCCCCTGCTCTCCGACGGGAACTCCCTGAATGGCAATCTTGATTGCTCCTCCAGCTTCAATCTGGGCATGCAGAGATGCAGGAAGAAGTATCAGAAGGACAATGGCATGCTTGAGAAGAGTTTTCATAAAGGAAACAATGTTAGTGATAGACGATAGGAAAAAGGCGAAGTGGGTTGTCAGAAGTTCTGCTAGTAGGTGAGACCTTCATCCTCATCCGCATCATTGGCCGCCACCGTAGATTCAATCGCCGCGCTGGCTCCTGAGGCTTTCACCCCAACCGTGGGCACTGGATCTGAATCTGCAGAGGGAGCATAATACGTATAATAGCTGGTATAGTACTGGTACTGGCTGTCACTCCGAACATCTACATTGTTAAGAACAACTCCGATGACATGGCCGCCGACGTTTTCAACCGCTTCCTTCACCCTTACCAGCATGTTCCGCGGAAGCTTCCGGTGCTGAACCACGATCATCGTGAGATCCACCTCTGAGGCTAACACTGATGCATCACTCACTCCAAGGATCGGCGGAGAGTCAACCAGAACGAGATCGAACCTCTGTTTCACGTCTTGGATGAGTTCTGACATCCGCCGCGAGTTCAAAAGCCCAGCTGCATCCGCAGGGAGAATCCCCGACGGCAGGAAGTAGAGGTTGTCCACCGGAGTTTGAAGGATCACATCCTCCAACATCAGATCCGTTGTGAGATAATTACTGAGGCCAACCGAGTTGTTGATATCGAAAAAGGTATGAACGTTCGGCCTGCGAAGGTCCGCGTCGATCATAAGCGTCGTATACCCACCCTGAGCGCAGACATACGCCAGATTGACCAGAGTGGTCGATTTTCCCTCTCCAGCTCCTCCAGATATTATGGTGATACTGTTATCCTCAGGGTTATTACGATTAAACTCAATGTTGGTTCTTAAGATCCGGTAGGCCTCTGCATCAGGACTCATTCCACTCTGCTTGTGCAACACACCAACATCAGTGGGAATCACTGCCAGGACCGGCACCTGCAGGTAACGCTCCACATCTTCAAGGGTCTTGACCGAGGTATCGAGGTATTCAAGAGAGAACGCTATCGCGATACCGAAGATCAATCCCACCGCGGCACCCAGAGAGAGAAACAGGGTGACCTTTGGGTATACCGGGTCCATTCCGATCTTCGCTTCCTCAAGAATGGTAATCGGAGTCTTGGGGATTTTGAGTGCAATCCGGCGTGCCGAATTCGTTAACTTCATCTGGGACAGCATCGCCTTTGCTGTCTCGTAATCCTGTTTTGCCTCAACGTAGTCCTGCGATTGCAGGGCTTTGTCAACCGCATCGAAGCGTCGATCCTCTACCCTGTCTTTGATTTTTTCCAGTTGCCCGTTAACAAGATTCAGCTGCGTTTTCAGCAATTCCCTGAGAACAACTACCGAAGACTTAAGATCCTCACTTAATTTTTCCTGGGCGATATAGGCCATATCGACAGACGGATGCTTCCGCCCCAAGCCTGAGGCCTCAAGGGCCGCAATATTCACCTTGCCCTCCTGATACCGGGCCCGCAAGACGGGCACTTGGCTCCCAGGCAACTGAAGCCCCTCTGCAAAGTCAACGAGCTCGTCATCCCGCAGGGTGAGCAATTGTTCAATCTGGTTCTCAAGCTGACCCTTCTTTTCCTCAGCGGTAAACTGCTGCATTTCTGCAGTTCTCAGAATCGTTTCTTCACTCTGGCCCATTCGGCCGCTCGTAAGCACTCCCTCGATATAAGGAATCCCTACGGCTCTTACAATCGAGTGGAAATGGCGACGCTTGTCCTCAACGAGGTCCTCCTGCGAACGCACCTCAGACTCCAAGGCATCCAAGGCATCACCAGCACGTTTACGTTCATCCTCATTTCGCCCTTCCTGGTAGGACTTCGCGATCGCTCTGGCTATGTCGCGGGCATCATCACGGTTCTGGTGACGGATGCGGATTTCGATGTGATCTGTATTTCTAATCTGCTCAGTCTTCAGGATCGATTTGAGCTTAAGCAACGCCATATTCCGGTCGAATCCATTCCAGCGGGTGGGCAGATCGAGCTGTTCTACAACCCGGGAAAGGGTCATCTCCGACTCGATAATTTTAAACTGGTTCTGTATGTATGCGTGAGACGGTGAAGCCCCGGTCATGGGCTGACCGACGGACCCATTGAGCGGATCCAGTTCGACAAAGGAATGGTTAACCTGCAGAAGCGCAGTGCTCTCGTATTTCTTAGGCAGCACGTAAGTTATCACGGCCGCCGTCATGAAAATAAGAAGGAAGGTCAGGAGGATGACGCCATAGCGATTTTTTAGGACCTGCCAGTAATCAACCGCGTG
>DFWB01000037.1 GCA_002380675.1 Akkermansiaceae bacterium UBA4145 | reverse complement strand
GCGCCGAGCCCGGCAAGGCTTCTTGCCGAAAACGCCCCTGCTTTAAGGGCCTACTGGCTCGCCGCGTGGGGATACCTTGTTCCCCCGGGAGTTCCGGCCAACGTGGTGCGTATGCTTCAAGATCTCAAGGGCCAGAAGCAGCAATATCTCCGTGACTGGACTGCGGCAAAGGAAGCAGATCCTGACGCCATGGAAGGAGTTCCTTTCATTCAATATTTTAGACTCAGACGCATGAAGTTGCGAGAGGACCTCCGGTCAAAAATTGACGCCGAGTCCAAGCAGGGGCCCGCCCTCGCTCGTCTCCGGCTTCTCCTTGACGGGGAAATCTCCAAGCTCACCCCTGCCCGAGTTGCCCGGGGACGAGAACTCGCAAAGCTGATCGTGGCCAATCAGCGAGAGGCAATGGTCATCGCTCTTCTCCCCGAAATCTCCGAGAACGCCTTGAGGTCTCTTTAGCCTCTTAATCCAGCATGAACTGCAAATGGCGGGCGGTCAGGCTTCCCATCGTATCGCATGCCTCAAACGCTGAGGTGCCATATCTCTGGCACAGAGCCGCCCGCAGGCTGACAAGCTTCTGCTCAGGGGCAATGGTGTCCTTGCTCATCATCTTCAGCACTCCCTTGAGACGCACGCGGGAGGCGCGGTAGCGGCGCGCCATCTGGCTCCGTTCTTCACTGCGATACTGAAGAATTGTCGTGGGGTTGAGGTGCTCCCGAACCAGTTCATCAACGGGCATATTGTCCGGAAAACAATGGGACCGATATACTTCCAGCATCCCTTCATAGCTCTGCTGGTCAAAGTCGATGGGCCGTACGCGATACTGGACTTCCTCAAAATCAGGAGTGATATCAACGACGTAATTCACACTACGCATGTCCCCGAGCAGCCGGAGAAAGCACCGCTCCCCGAATTTTACGAACTCCTTTGCAACCCTTACCTTATTGAGCTCTGGGGCCTTAAGGTAGTCCTTGATGAAGATGTTTCCCGGAACTCCGGCAATGTGCTCCTCAATCAGGGTGTTCCCATTGACCAGATAATTGATCCGGTTAGGAGAAAGGATGTGCTCCAGCTCCAACCCGTAAATCCGGTTAGCATCCGCAATCTTGACGTAATAATAATCCGAATTGCCATTAAACTGATTCGTAATCCGGACCCGGAAAGGCCGGGAATTGCCAAACTCCCCAAAATCAATCCGCTCCACGCTCAGGTGTTCCGCCAGCGAGAGGTCGCCCCCGATCTTCAGGACCGCATAGATCTCCGTAAGCTTGGTCCGAAGGTCTTTCATTACCTCCTGCGGATAGGAGACGGTCAGCCAGAGCGTTTCTTCTCCGTCCGGATCCTCGTAGGGCACGGCCTCTGAAAAGCGCAGTAAGTCGTCGTATACCAGGGGAATTTCACAACGGCGCCCAAAGTGCTGCAGATACTGAAGAAGGAAGCTCGATACAGGATAGTATTGCTTGCGCTTCTGGATGAGGGAAGACATGGCGTGAGCCCGGAGCGCCTCCGGGGAGTAAAATATATCAGGCTTCTCAACCCGTCTCGAATCTCGCTATCAGATGAAGAGTATCGATCCCTCTCTTGGTAAATTCTTCCCAGTAACTTTTTTCTATCGGCTTGGTATGCTCTTTACGTTTCTCCTCATCCAGGGAGTTCCAGGCCGGAAGCCCTATCTTGCGTATGACATCTCGTTCGGCGAGACGAAGGGTAAGCTCCTCCCAAAAGATTTCATTCCGCATCTCATCGATGGCTTCCTGAACGAAGGACCGGGTCAGATAATCTGTGGTGACCCGATATCGCTGAAGAGCCTCATCGAACTCGATGATATCGCCAAATCCTAGATGGGTGACCTTTTCAAGAATGGTATTCTCCAATTCTTCAAACCTTGCAAAATTTTCTTTAGCGCCAGGCTTCCGATTCAGAGATCCAACCTCAGCGGCGAGGCTGATCATATCAATGAGGACGCTGAGTTCCTCCTCTGTAAAGCGAAGATGCATTAACCTTAACGGGGCGCAGGATGGCATATCCCACCATTCAGGCCGCGACCCCGCAATGTTGAATTCCCCTCGACCGGCTGGCGGCGAGCTGATTAGATTTCCCCCGATGAGGCAACTGCTCATCATGTTTGTCCTACTTTCCCTGCCCGGTTGTTTCATCTTTAACAAGCGTTCCGCCGACCCGTACCCAGATGTGACCTTTGAGCTGATCCACGACAGGGCGGGCGGGCTCCAGCCGCAGGACCATGTCGCCCTCGCTAAATGGGACGACAAATATTACTACTTTCAGTGGCGGCGTATTCTTGAGCCGGCCACCATGAAGACGACCGAAGGAGCGGGAAAAGTTCCGGTAAGAGAATTTGATCGCAAAAATGGAAGTGCGCTTGAGCGGAGGTATGGAATCCTCGGAAAGGAGGATCTTAATGGTCAGCTTTACAACGCAGGTGCCTACTAGGCCGAGGCCTCACCAGGCGGCAGCCCTGGTAAAATCACATCCTCTAATTCCCACCGCCCTGCAAAAGCGGCATCCTTCCAAGAGTTCAATTCCTGCGACATGACTACTGCGGTAGCCGGCTCCATCGTGATGGCTTTTCCCGTGAGCGCCTCCACAAGATGTTCCCACCCTGGATTGTGGCCCAGCAACAGAGCGCAGCTCACCGTCTCCGGCAGCATCAGCATTTCATCCTCTGCGGCAGCCTGCCCGAATTGATAGAACGAGGAGAGGAACCGAACCTCAACCTTCGTCACAAAGGCTTCACTCAACCCGGCAAATGTTTCTCGGGTCCGCTGCGCATCACTACTCAACACAATTTGGGGAAGCCGCCCTTTCTGAACGAGAGCCGCTCCAACCCGGGGACCTTGTTCGCGGCCCATGACACCAAGGGGCCTTTCATGGTCAGAACCTTCCACTCCTTCCCAAGGGCTTTCCGCGTGACGCATGAGGATCAGGCGACGGAATCTCATCCCTACTCCGCCTGCTCGATCTGATAAAATTCCTGAGGCGAACCCAGCGGGCTGATGGTATATGTGCCCCGATCCTCTGTGGCGCGTTCAAAGGAGGTCTCATTGCTAAAACTCTCCAAGTCACTCGTTCTTAGCACCTTGTAAAAAAGCCCTCGCCGCTGCGTCCAGTCTAGTCGGACCTCGTCCTCTGCAACGCGGGTCACGGTCAAACTCGGGCGCTCCTGAAGGATGCTTCCATCAAAATACTTGATCCCAAGCTCCCACGCCGCAATCCCGCACTTGGATCCGACCGTGCGGCCTGGGCCGTCGTCTGCCGGCACATGAATGCCCCCATAAAGGCGGGAAAGACCAGCCTGATCCGCGGCATCATAATAGGTGGCCCATTGCAATTGAACCGGAGCCGTCGGTCCCGCTTCAAATTCCAAATCGTCGACGTCATGAACGGCAAGGCCGCCTGGAAAAAACTCACTTCCCGTAATACGGGTAAGTATCTCTGCGGCCGCGCGGCTAAAGGTACTGTGCCCTGAAAGGTAGGCGGCAAACGCAGGCGTCACAAAGGTATCTCGCTGATACGGGAGCCAGTCTTCTGCAAGAATCCAGCCGACTCCCCCAATCTGGGTTGCGGTGTTGGCCGGCTCCCCCTGCCACGAATAAATAGCGACCTTGCCGATCGCGCTTGGACCAAGACTAGCATGCCTTCCCGCGCCAAGGGCTGTGCTTCTGGTCACCATTTCCACGAGTCCGGACTCAAGGGTAATGCCCTCCTCGTTGTAAAAGGGAAGCGCCTCATTGCTCGACTGCCCTTGAGCCGCCATGTAGCGAATTGCGCTGATCGGGCGAACATAATCATACTCCCTCTTGCAGGTCCACGCTGCGACAGCCGCATCATGCAACGACGCGTTAAGGAGAAAATACATCTTGGTCTCCCACTCCAGCTCATTGAGCTCCGGCCCGGATCCCGCGAAGCGCCTCTCGAAAGAGGGGTGATCCATAATCTCATTGGCAATAACATTCCAGTGCCCGGGAGGCGTTTCTGACTCAGGCCCATCTGCCCAGTATTCCGCAACGACCCTGCCAAAATCGGCTTCATTTACGAGATTTGAAGTATAGCTTTCGCCGGTCTCCGGGTTAAGGGCATGCCCAGTTCCGTCATTCGTTCCGAGGGAATTATTGCCAATCGCACCGGGCGAAAAGTCCCTGACAGGAGCAACAGCGGGATCCAAGAGGCTGCTAAAGCGGATAACTTCGAGATTCCCAGCCTTGAATTCCTCATCTCCGTCACCCTCCAGCTGGGGAGGCGGGCCCGGATCAAAATACAGGATTTCCCCCGGCTCCCGGCTCAAGGCAAAGGGCCAGACATCACGCCAATGCGACCCCAAGAACGATTGGGTATTAAACGCCAGCGGTTGGCCCGTCTGAGAGACCGCTTCAACAAATTCCAGCGGCTGCCAACGGTTGGGGTCATTCAACGTAGTTCCGGAAAACGCAAGAACGAGTGGGTCGTTGGCCGGGGTATAGCTGCTATCGGTATAGCCACCCGTCTCGTTGGAGTTGTCGCTGCTCGTCCAGTTGATGAACGTTTCGCCCACCCGGTTCCCTACCGCGGAGGGGCTGTTTCCCACCGTGCTCAGGTCATTCGGATTGTATCCCAGAGAAATCATGAGATCGCGAAGCTCATTTTGAACCTGAAGGGCATTCGCCAAGGGAGTATTCGGATGGCGAACGGCTATGTAGCGGTGTCTCAGGACCCGGTAGGCGGCATGGCTGACTGCCTCCCGGCGAGCAGCTTCCACATCTCCGGTTGAGATTGCATTCTCGCGAAAAAGGTAGCCGGTCGCTTCCGGGTCATAAGCCGCCCACGCGTCATACATTGCCGCTGAAACGTGAAACAAATTCCGAGCATGGACAGGGGGGTCGGGAAACGACAGGCGCACCGCAGCCAGATTCTGTTCGTTCCAGGTCCGGGCCACGGAATCTGCCGAAGACGGCATGACCATTGAGAGAAGGGCGGCGGCCAGACTGACGCCCCAGCGGGTGTGGTTTTTCATTGATTGAAGGGTGCTGAAATAAAAGTGAACGTTTATTAAAGTATCTAAGGGCCCTCCTGCCGTCAACCCCCTCGGCCAAGCAACTCCGCCCACCTTTCCCCGAGCCCGGGTGATGCGCTTCCCCGGTCGAGTTATTCTGAAAACTTCGGCCTCTTCCTATCTCCGTCCTTGCCATCCGCTGCGAATGCCGCTCCAAATCACCGCCCCATGACCGCCGCGGAAATTCGCCAGAGCTTTCTGGACTTCTTTGAAGAGAAGGGGCACTCCATTGTGCCATCCGCGTCGCTCCTCCCTCAGTCCCCCGGATTGCTCTTCACCAATGCGGGGATGAACCAGTTCGTTCCCTACTTTCTCGGCACGGAAAAAGCGCCCTACGCCCCTCCCCGGGCCGCCGACACCCAGAAGTGCATCCGGGCGGGAGGTAAGCACAACGACCTCGAGGATGTGGGCCAAGATTCCTACCACCACACCTTTTTCGAGATGCTGGGGAACTGGTCCTTCGGAGATTATTTCAAGCAGGACGCCATCACCTGGGCATGGGAGCTCATGGTTGAGCGATGGGGCTTTCCCCCCGAGCGCCTTTACGCCACCGTTTATCGCCCTGGCCCGGATGACCCAGCCGACTTTGACCAGGAAGCCTACGACTACTGGAAAGCCTTGTTCGAAAAGGCCGGCTGTGACCCCGAAGTCCATATCGTCGATGGCAAAAAGGCCGATAACTTCTGGATGATGGGAGAGACGGGCCCCTGCGGGCCTTGCTCCGAACTGCATGTGGACCTCACCCCGGAGGGAGATACCGGGGGCCTGCTGGTGAACAAGGATAGTGATCAGTGCATCGAGATCTGGAATCTCGTCTTCATCCAATTCAATGCCGAGGCAGATGGGAGCTTTCGGGACCTTCCCTCCAAACATGTCGATACCGGCATGGGATTCGAACGTGCCTGTTCGATTATCCAAAACACAAATGGCTTCACGGATTTCTCGCGCAAGGCCTCGAACTACAACACCGATGTCTTCCGGCCCATCTTCAATACCCTCGAGGAGCTGAGCGGAAAAACCTATCAGGACGTTTATCCCGGTCCTGACGAGAACGCTCCGGACGAAACCGTGAAGACAGCAGTGGCATTCCGGGTTATCGCCGATCATCTTCGCACGCTCAGCTTCTCGATTGCAGATGGGATTCTTCCGGGCAACACCGGGCGCAATTATGTCCTGCGGCGCATCCTGCGGCGTGCGGTACGATACGGCCGGTCTCTGGGCTTCACTGGAGATAAATTTGTCCTGACCGCACTGGTAAAGACCCTCGTGAACCAGATGGAGCGGGCCTTTCCAGAGCTCAAGGCTCGGGAGTCTGTCATAGTAGAAACCCTGCAGCGTGAGGAGCGCAGCTTCAACGAAACCCTCGACCGGGGCCTCTCCCTGTTTGAGGAAGAAGCCGCCAGACTCACCGACGAAGCCTTCCCCCCCGAGGCAGCCTTCAAGCTTTATGATACCTTTGGCTTCCCGGTGGATCTTACCCAGCTTCTCTGCCGCGAACGGGGCATCTCTCTGGAGATGTCTCGCTTCGAGGAGCTCATGGAGCAGGCCAGACAAATCGCCCGCGAAGCCCAGAAATCAGAAATTGTTTCCGCTCTCGACATCGCCACCGAAGTTCACACTGAGTTCATCGGCTTTGAGCAGGACAGCTGCGAAGCCGCTATTCTGGAGACGCACCTCGATGGGGACCTTCGCTGGCTCCTGACGGATCGCTCTCCCTTTTATGCGGAAATGGGCGGGCAGGTTGGAGACACCGGCGTCGTCTCCGCTGGGGACTCAGAAATCCCGATCGTTGCGCTCCAGCAGATCGGGTCGGCCCGGGCCCACGGCGTCCCCGCGGATTCGTCTGCCTCCCTGAAATCTGGCGATAAGATCACCCTCTCCATTCATTCTGCGCGGAGGCGGCCCATTGAAGCCCACCATACTGCCACCCACCTGCTGCACTGGGCTCTGCACGAAGTTGTTTCCCCCGAGGCAACCCAGCAAGGCTCTTTGGTTGCCGAGGACCGCCTGCGGTTTGATTTCACCTCCAGCGCCGTGAGCCCGGAACAGATCTCCGCCCTCGAGGAAAAGGTCAACAGCTGCATTGAGGCCGGCGAGGCCGTGAGCTGGCAGGAAGTTTCCTTCGGCGAAGTTCAAGGCCGTGAGGACATCATGCAGTTCTTCGGCGACAAGTATGGCGACAAGGTCCGGGTGGTCCAGATCGGGGGCGAGCCCCAGGCCCTGGACGGCTACTCGATGGAGCTGTGTGGGGGTGCCCACGTCCGCAACACCGCAGAGATCGGGCTCTTCAAAATCCGACGCGAGGAAGCGAT
>DFWB01000099.1 GCA_002380675.1 Akkermansiaceae bacterium UBA4145 | reverse complement strand
TTTTGATTGGAATCCCCGGATGAACAATCATCCGTATTGGGGGAGTCTTCGCTCTTCGGGCTTAGAGTCTCCACCAGCAGAGTTCTTTCATCGACCAGTTCGACTACCTTGACCGCTGTTCGGTTTCCGATGCGCGTGTCGTTGTCGGTGAGAGCCCGGACAGTCGTCATTCTGTCTTGCACGAGCACTTCGATCTGGCCGAGGCCCTCCCTTCTGGGAGGGATCGGAACATAAACGCTTCCGATCTGGTTAAGTGCGTTACTGTAGTCCATGGTGCCGTCGGATCGGAGGCTATGGAGCCAGCGCATCAGGAGGACGAATAGAGTAAGGGTGACCGCTCCAACAAGAGTAGCGGAAAGCAAGGCGATGGGGAGGCTATAACCGAGGTCGAGGGCTGAGGCTCCGGTCCAGCCAAACCCTGTAAAGAAAGCGCCAATACCACGAACGGAAAACATCCCAGCTCCTCCTCCGGATCCGGTATCGAGGTCGAAATCGGGAAGATCGAAGGATCCGCCGAAGAGAATGACGATCATCTGAATGAAGAGGACCAGACTGGAGGCCATTCCAATCGTTACGAAGGTCCGCATGCCCTCCGGTTCTAAATTTTGCCACCACTCAAGAATATATGTCATATTTGGAAAAGAGCGTATGGGATCTATCCCAGAAGACAATCCAAGTCACACAAAGTCATATAAATGGGTTTCAGGGGCGAGATCCATTACACACAGAGCCTATTTTTGTAATGGCATAGGCTCTTGGGTTGATTAGACCGTCTACAGAGATCCTACTGAAGCGTTTTTCGCTGCATATGATGAGTGTTACAGGCTTGCGGTGACGCCTGTGCGGCGTTACATCGCGGCGGTCTGAGAATAGAGCCTCAGAGTGCTGTTCGCCCGGCCCAGTCTTACTGGAGAGGGTAGGCGCAAGGGGCCTTCCTCAATGCCAGCAAAAGCCAATGTAGCTCAGGGGTAGAGCAGGTCATTCGTAATGATCAGGTCGCCGGTTCAATTCCGGCCATTGGCTCCACTGGCAGAGGAGAGTTGCTATGAGGGCGGGGGAGCCTCGCTACGGACCTACCTGAGAGTTGATCACGGACTGACTCAGATTCCCGTTCACGTCGAAGAGGTTGACGATGTAGATCAGCGGCTGACCGGCTACGAGAGGGCGTGGTGCGGTTACGGTAAGAATTCCAGCCCTCTTCCGGGCGCCTTTCAGGGAGAGGTCTCTCACAAGAGCGTCGATTTGTCCGCCGCCTCGCTGGAGGATGACAAGCGGCCCCAGTCCTTTGTCATCGCTCATTTTGAGGGAGAGTTTCACGGTTTTCTCTCCTGCCTTGGGAGGGCTGGCGATCTTGAATTCCGAGATAAGGGGTGCCTTGGTATCACTCTTGTCGAAGGACTCATTAAAAAAGCGGCTGACGGCGGCCATCCGGGCATGAGCAGGGGAAAAACGGACGGGGCGTCCGGGAGCGGTCTCATGATCGAACATCTGTCCGAGGTGGTCGTATCCGCGCATCATGATGTTCCGGGGATCCCGGGTGTCATGCAGCATGCCGAAGATATGGCCCAGTTCGTGGATGAGAACGCCGTTGCTGGTCTGGGATTCCCGGTTGCGGGGGCGTTCGTCCTCTCCAGCGACCCTGCGCACCGGGGTCTGGTCCATGAAGTAGCGGATCTGCTCCTCGATGGTGGAAGCGGTGACTTCGTCTCGGAAAATGTCGCCTGAGACGCAGGCGAGGCCGGAGTAGACATGAGGAAGAGGGCGGGCCTCGGCCACGGCGCCGGCCTCAGAAAAGACAAGAGTTGGCCGGTTGCGGGAGTAGCCGGTAGTTTCCCAGATTTCCTGTTGCTGAGTATTCAGGAGGCGGTCCACGTCGAAGGGTTCTCCAGTATAGAAGGTGGATGGGTGCTTGGCTTTAACCAGGTGGACTCGGAGGCGGCCATCCTCGGCGAACTCGAAGTCGAGACCTCTCGTCTCGTGCTGGTTGGCCTTCATTTCCCTCCGGTAGACGTCGGCTACCACCTGCATGAGGACCTCACATTTGTCTCGATAGCCCGGCTTCACCTCGCGGTCGGTGGGAACGAAGTAGACGAGCCTGACTTTGTAGTCTTTCCCTAGGTCCTCCAGCGGAGGGGGAGTTATGAGAGATTGAGGGTTATTAGGATAAGAGCTCTTTTTACGGTCGAGCTGAGCCATGAGGCCTAGGCCGAAAACGAGGGAGAGGACTACGATGGCGGAGAGTAGCGAGCCGGGCAGAAACCTCATGAGCGCCGCAGTTAAACAGCATTTTTCTGGGATTTACAAGTGCTTGGGTCCGGAGGTGGGCTGGGTAGTGGGATAACGAAGAGAGGTTTCCCAAGCCAGTTTGATCTTTCGGGCGGTCTTGCGGCAGCTAGATTGCAGGTATGACGGAGGAAGGGGCCGCCTCATCGCGACCGGTCACGCTGGGGCCGGCGATCGCAGTGGTGGTGGGCAACATGGTGGGAACGGGGGTCTTCACGAGTCTGGGCTATCAGCTTGTGGATATTCAGTCGGGCTTTGTTCTCATGCTTCTCTGGGGGCTGGGAGGTGGGTGTGCCCTGTGTGGAGCGGTGTGTTACGGGGAGTTGGCTGCGGCCTTTCCTCGTTCCGGGGGTGAGTATCATTTGCTTTCTCAGGTTTACCATCCCGCTTTGGGCTTCCTCGCCGGCTGGATTTCGGTGACGGTGGGTTTTGCGGCTCCCGTCGCCCTGGGCGCGATGGCGTTCGGAACATATTTTTCCGGTGCGCTGTCTTTCGAGGGGGAGGCTTGGCCTCTGATACTTTCGGTAGCGGTTGTGCTGGGAGTGGCGGGAATTCATCTGAGGCCGATCCGGCTGGGATCCCGTTTCCAGAGTATCT
>DFWB01000352.1 GCA_002380675.1 Akkermansiaceae bacterium UBA4145 | reverse complement strand
GTGGGAATGTGTGCGCGGATCTGGGGTGTGATGCTTATGTTTTTGACGGTCCCAGATCCACGCCGGAACTTTCTTTTGCGCTGCGACAACTGGGGGCAGACGGCGGGGTGGTGCTGACTGCGAGCCATAACCCGGCGCAGGACAATGGGTTCAAGGCTTACTACAATGATGGGGGCCAGATCGTGGAGCCTCATGCGACCGGTATCATGGAGGAGGTCAATAGTCTCGTGAGCGATAGCTACGAGGCCCTTGCTGAGCCGGAGAGAGGGACTGTCTACTCCCTCGGAAAGGAGATGGACGAGCAGTACATGCTGAGATTGGAGAAGAATCTTCTGGCTCCGGAATTACTCGAGGGACGTCCGGCAAAGGTGGTCTATACCAACCTTCATGGAACTGGAGGGTGGATCGTCGTCCCGATGCTCCGGAAATTGGGCTTCGAGGTCTTTACAGTGACAGAGCAGGATTCGCAGGATGGGGCCTTTCCCACGGTGGAGTCTCCGAACCCAGAGAATGCCGCAGCTCTGGAGAAAGCCATTAAGCTGGCAGAAGAGATCGGAGCAGACGCGGTGATCGGGACAGATCCAGACTGCGACCGGATGGGAGTGGCAGTTCGTAATAGCGTGGGCGACATGCAGTTACTCAGTGGCAACCAGATTGGAACCCTCCTTGCGTGGTATCGGATCAAAACTTATTGTGAAAAAGGTATTATAACTGAGTCGAATAGAAGCCGGGCGACTCTTATTAAGACGTTTGTTACAACCGATTTTCAAACCGCTGTTGCGCGTCATTATGGAATCGGCGTTGTGAATACATTGACGGGCTTCAAATATATCGGGGAGAAACTCCGCAAATATGAGGAAGCAGTTCCTGCTGAGAAGCGGGTGAACTACAGCTCTCTCGATGAGGAAACAACCCGGGCTCTGCGACTGGAATACTCCCGGTTCTTCGTGTTTGGGGGTGAGGAGAGTTATGGATATCTCGGAAGTGACTTTGTCCGGGACAAGGATGGGAATGGCTCGGTAGTAATGTTCGCTGAGTTAGCTGCTTTTGCGATGAGTGAGGGGAAGTGTGTAACTGATCTTCTGGATGAGCTTTACCAGCAGTTCGGTTTCTATCACGAGCTCAACACTCACATAGTATTGGACGGCGCCGAGGGGGCGGTAAAAATTGCTGGCCTTGCAGAGTCATATTCCACCGATCCACCATCTTCGGTTGATGGAATAGATGTGGTGAAAGTCCAAGATTTCAGTCAAGACGAGATCTTCGATGAAGAAGGAGACCGTATTCCGAAGACAGGAATGATCATGCTTACTCTTGCAGACGGGAGACGCCTCGCAATTCGTCCATCCGGGACGGAACCCAAGATTAAATTTTACCTCTTTGGGAGTGGACCGCCTGAGCCAGCCGACCTTGAAGTCAGTAAGTCGGTGGTTCGGACGGCGGTCGAAATGCTCTGGCAGGCACTGGAATCAGATGCCCGCAGCCGTATGGACTCGCTGGGTGCGCCGGAAACAAATGCCGAATAGGAGTCCTTCAGACGAGAAGGTCAACCCCTGCGCCAGGTGGCAGCGTATCCCCGGGTGTCGAGATGGATAAAGGTCGGATAGAGTCCGATGCCACCACGAAAAAATCCCTCCCTACGCAATTGGAGAGCGGTATCGAAAGCTTTTTTTGGTGAACAAAAATAGACAAGGTCCAGAGCCTGATTCCGGGTGTGGTATGAACCCTTGACCGCTCCAGGGACTTTGGCGTTGTAGCTGGGACTTCGGTAACCTGAGGTGATCCTGCACAAGGGCGTCTGAAGGCGCTCACGAAGTTCGTCGGCAACTTTCAGGGTCGGGGAGAGTTTTTCCCAGAGTTTGACGGGTGGAAGCGTATTCTCGACTCCGTCCATCACACCCCGGTGAGGATCAATGATTTCCTCGGCCGAGAGATGGCGAAGGTCAAGGGTGAGAAGGAAGTCTCTAAAGGACTCCTCCAGTTCGAGAGGGCGTCCCGTGGGAGGCTTGGGCTCGGTCTCTAAGGGAGCGTCATGAAAGGGGAGTGGGGGCTCCTGCTGGTCTGCGAAATTATGAGTAGGAGTGGAAGGAGCGAGAGTAACAAGGCCCTGTTGCTGAGTGGCTTCAAGGTGGCGGGGGAGATGGAGCAGTTTGCGGCCCGCACAGAGGGCGGATAGCGCGCCGAAACCCAGAACCGAACCGGACTGGAGAAATCGCCTTCGCTGAAGGGTGGCGCGGGAGATATTCATGACGAACAGCCTACCGGCAAATTACTACGACTTTCTTAAGTAATTGGAAGTCTGAAAACGGGGAATAGAGAATTGTGCTTGTTCCGCGGGGTGGCGAGACTCAGCTCTCGATGGGAATCGTCAAGGTGCTGTGGCCGTGGTGCGCAGTAGTGCTCTCAGGAGTATTACTGGCGCTCTGCTACGCGCCGTTTGACACACCTGCGATGGTTTGGATCGGGTTAATTCCGTTGTTCGCAGCAGTCTGGGGGAGCGGAGGAGCGAAACGCAGGCCACGCGGCTTCGCTCTGGGATACCTCGCAGGCCTGAGCTTCTGGTTGATCAATCTCAAGTGGATTTCGGAAGTAGGGACTATTGGGTGGATTGCGGTCTCCTCTTTTCTGGCTCTTTATTTTGCGTTCTGGGGCCTTTTTGCGGCGGCGGCAGGGAACCCTTGGAGGCAGGAATCCGAAGCACTGGGAGAATCAGAGGAGGGTATCGCCGCCAAGGTCAGCAAGCGCCTAAGTAAAAAGAAAAGGCGGTCGAGAAGGTCGTTTGAAGAGTCTCGCAGAGTGTTGATATTTGCGATTGTGAACGCCTGTTGCTGGTGCGGCCTGGAATGGGTTCGGGGGTGGTTTTTTACCGGCTTTGGCTGGAATGGTCTCGGGGTTGCCTTTCATGATCAACCGATTCTGGCGCAGGGTGCGGATCTGGTGGGAGTTTCCGGTTTATCGTTTCTGCCGGTTTTCGTCATGGGGGTGGTTGTTCAGGTGGGTCGGGGCCTGTATCAGGAAATTCAGAGCGGCCGTTTACGCGCTCATTGGGATTTTGGATGTGCGATGGTGGTTCTTGCGGGTTGTTTCGTCTATGGTGTGTGGAAATTGCATGGAGAACCTGAGGAGCCTTCCGCTCCTTTGAATGTGCTCCTCGTTCAGTTGAATATTCCTCAGGAGGCCAGCCAGAGGCTCTGGTCCGCAGAGGATATATACAGGGGTTATGAGGAAGAAACCCTGGAGGCTCTTGAGAGCTTGAGTCTTACCAACGAACGACGTGTTCAGGATGCGATGGAGAAGGGAGACCTCGACCCTGTTAGTCTGGATGTTCCCGACTGGATCGTATGGCCGGAGTCAGCCCTTCCCGACGTCCTCTATTACGGAGAGAAGAACGAACAGGAACTCGGTCGGAGTTCG
>DFWB01000007.1:2713-3012 GCA_002380675.1 Akkermansiaceae bacterium UBA4145 | reverse complement strand
AACGTCCACGGGTCCTACAAGCCTGGATCGGTCAAACTGACTCCCACTATCCTTCGCGATGGACAGAAGGCCGTGATGGACAAGCACGGTGAGGATGCAGAGATGGACCTGGTCTTCCATGGAGGCAGCGGATCATCGATCGAGGAGCTTCGTGAAACTCTTGATTACGGGGTGATCAAAATGAACATCGATACTGACACCCAGTATGCCTTTACTCGCCCGGTTGTGACTCACATCTGTGAAAATATCGAGGGCGTACTCAAGATTGAGGAAGAAGTGGGCAACAAGAAGGTCTATGA
>DFWB01000007.1:0-2309 GCA_002380675.1 Akkermansiaceae bacterium UBA4145 | reverse complement strand
GACCTTCTCTCCACCGGCAAAAGCATCTACCAGTCCTGAGCCTCAGGCCAGCGTGCTCTACTATGGTCGTGCACGCCTGACCTCCCATCCCAGGCCTTAACGGACATCCTGTCTCCATGTCTGAAGCCAATCGCAAGCCTCCCCAGGAGAACCCGCTGACGAACATTCTCGTCAACGTGCTTGTGCCTATCATGGCCCTGACAATGATGAGTGACAGTCCGGAAACTCTTGAACTGCTTCGGCAGCAAGGAGTTGACGTCAAGGAGGCCAAGCCCTGGCATCTCGGGCCGGTAAAGGCCCTGATCATTGCCTTGGCGTTACCCGTTTGCTATGGCCTCTGGTTCTTTTTCCAGCACAGGAAGCTCAACTTTTTCTCGGTAGTGGGACTTACATCCGTCCTTCTGACCGGAGGCTTGACCCTCTATCTCTGGCAGGAGGATGGCAGCGTTCGATCCAACGCCCCTACCCTTTTCGGAATCAAGGAGGGCTCTATCCCACTTATCCTTGGCCTTGCAATCTTCGTCTCTCATTGGACTAAGACCCCCCTGCTTCGCACCTTTCTCTACAGCCCGCAGATTTTTGATATCGGGAAAATTGAGCGTATCGTCGAGGAAAAGCAATCGGGCGAAGGATACCGTAAACTTCTCTTCCTGTGTACTGCCTTCTTCTCCGCCTCTTTTCTGATAAGCACCCTTGCGAACTTTTTTCTTGCCCAACATTTTCTCGGCGACATCGACTTTAACGACAAGCTGGAGGCTCGTCGGCAATATAACAACGGAGTTGGCAAACTCACCTTCTGGGGTTTTATCGCAATCGGGGTTCCCATCCTCGTTATCCTCATGTTCGTGATGTGGCACCTCGTGAGGGGGCTTAAGCGAATCACCGGACTTGGCACCGAAGAGATTCTGCTACCGCGGTAGCGCGCTCTCTTCAGGAGACAAGTTCATTGAGGCGCCGAGCCACCTCGAAATCTGCCGTGGTAAGGCACCCTTTGGAATGGGTCATCAGGCTAAGAGTTACCTTATTGTAGTGGACACTGATGTCGGGATGATGCCCCGCCTCCTCCGCGACTCCAGCCACTGCCTGAACAAAATCAATTGCCTCCAGGAAGGTTTGGAATTCGAAAGTTCTGCTGATTTCGGATCCCCTCTGGTCCCAGCCTGAACATTCTTCGAGGAAATCAGCAAGCTCATGTGGAGAAACTGCGTCGGTCTTCGTCATGACGTCGATCGTTTCACTGGTTTCGGGAAAAAGACAAGCGGCTTTCTGGGAACGAAAAATAGCTGCGTATGATTTCTCCACAGCTACACTGCTTTTAACAGTCTATCTCCTCTACCATGCACACCTCCATCCTTCCTCTCGTTGCGAGTGCCGCCAGCTGTATGATTTTCCTCAGCTGCACGGCAGCTACTCCCGAGTGGAGAATTAATCAGAATGCCTCACTCTACCAATCCCTTTCTGAAGAACACCGACGCCTCGCAAGCGAGGGAGGAATTGCGAAAGGGATGCCTCCCAAGGCAGTCTACCTCGCCATGGGAAACCCGACGAGAAAGGTCCGAGGCTACCACTCAGACGCTTCCTTTGAGCGATGGGAGTATCTCCGCAGGCAGCCTCACTTTCACCACTCGTTATACGCGTATCAGGGGTTGAGATTTGGTCGGCACGGCGGCAACTACGGCGGCTTCGGTCTTGCTCCCTCCATTCACTACGCTCCTACTCACGCAGCAACTGTGACCTTCCGAAATGGCGTGGTTGATTCGTGGGAAACTTCGAACTTCCGGCCCTCCTCTCCTTAATCGCCAGCATCTCTCTCCTTAAATCCTGACTCCACTCAACAGAAAATTTCCTCCCGCAAGAATTGAATTTCAGGCGCGCCATTTTCCAGCTACCTCAACTCAGAGCAATTTCCCTCCTTTCATGAAAATACTCCTCGCCCTATCAGTGGCTTTAGCATGCTGGGCCTCAATATCCTGCTCGCCCTCTCCCAGAGGCGCTGGTGGGTCCGCTCGCTACGCCGCTTTTGACCTCCCGGCCTCCAGGCCTGTGAATCCAGCCAACGTAGAGGTTAAGGTCTCCATCAGAAATCAGGCAGCCTACGTCATGGAGGGGAACCGGCCTCTCCTGGTCATGCCTGTGGCGGTCGGAACACAAAGCAAACCGACTCCCCTTGGGAAGTTTCGCATTTTCAAGAAGGACCACAAACACAGAGCCAACAGCCATGGCTACGCTTCAAAAGACGGCAGGATCACTCAGACATGGCTTGCCAAAAAGCCCGCCGGTTGGAGCTTCAAGGGGACGCCCATGCCATA